>CAYLJE010000279.1:0-1531 GCA_964383915.1 uncultured Rikenellaceae bacterium | reverse complement strand
CCCCTGACAGTGTGCGTATTTACATTGACCAGTCACAGGCCAAAGGACCCAGGGGTGGTTTTGCCATCGGAGGTTTTGGGGCTGCCAAAGGCAGTACAACCGATCTCTTGCATCTGAGCAGGGATAATTATTTTATAGGTCATCAAAGCGGGATAAAAACAACAGGATTATTTAATTCTTTTTTTGGGTACCAGACAGGAAAAGAAAATATAACCGGAAGTGGAAATATTTTTCTGGGCTATCAGGCGGGCATCAATAATACATCAGGTAGTAATAATGCCTTCATTGGATATCAAAGTGGTAGTGCAAATACAACAGGCAGTTATAATGTGTTTCTGGGACACCATAGTGGACTAAATAATACGGAAGGGGTATCCAATGTCTTTATCGGATATTCTGCCGGTGAGAAAAATATTGGTGTAGGGGACTATAAAGGGGATTATAACGTATTCATAGGATATATGAGTGGTAAAGAGAATACCATAGGACAAAGCAATGTTTTTATCGGTAATCAGAGCGGCGTATCTAATACCGAAGGAAGATACAATACCTATGTGGGCAGGAATACAGGCACACATAATGCAAAAGGTCTTTTTAATACTTATTTGGGGGCACAGGCTGGTGAACAGGATACGTCCGGTAATTATAACACATACATAGGAATGCAGGCCGGTAATTCAAATAAAAATGGTTCAAATAATGTATTTATAGGGTACAGAGCCGGGTTTAATGAGTCTGGCTCAAATAAATTATATATTGCTAATTCATGGGCATCTCCGCCACTGATATGGGGCGATTTTTCTAACGACAAGTTGGTTATTAATGGGGATGAAACCAATGCCGATGATTTTAATTTTTTTGTGAATGGCACAGCAGGAGGAGGATCTTCCTGGAGTTCCAGTAGTGACAGACGGTTGAAGAAAGATATCCGAACCATTCCCGGCGCCCTGGATAAGGTGATGAGGTTGCGGGGGGTGAACTTTGAATGGAAAGATGAAAATAGTGTTGAAAAAGGAACACGGATGGGGTTCATTGCCCAGGAAGCGCTGAAAGTGATCCCCGAAGTGGTGGATACGGCAGGCAAATACATGTCCATGCAATATGCTCCGGTCACAGCGCTGCTGGTAGAAGCCATCAAGGCGCAACAAAAAATCATTGAACAACAAAATAAGAAAATCGAGGCTTTGGAGGCGTTGCAAAAAGATGTCTTTGAGATGAAAAAACAGTTGAAAGCCTTAACGGGCAGGTAAATTGGAGATTGACTTTTAAAATTGATTTTATCGGGGGGAAGGGTTCTTCTCATGGGGGAGATGACCGGAGACTGGGTTTTCTCAATAATATTTTGTAATTTGTTTTTATAAAATGGCAACCCGGATGGTAAGATGTGTCTCATGTCTCCTCTCTGACCGGATTAGAGAGATAAGTGAAAGAGTTACAACCAAGGTTGTTGTGTGTGGGAATATGAATAAAATAGGTTTTAAATTCTTATATCATTTATTTATCAGAGCATGAGACCTGTTTATCAAAATAA
>CAYLJE010000278.1:0-1555 GCA_964383915.1 uncultured Rikenellaceae bacterium | reverse complement strand
CTGAATTTAGATAAAGAAATTCCACAATGGGATTTTAACCGCATTAGGGATAAAGCAAAAGAGATATGGGAAAACGATCTGAGCAAGATTAAAATTCAGGTGGGTACTCATGAAAATGAATCTTATAAAAAGGAGCAAAAGACTATTTTCTATACGGCGTTATACCATTCTCTTTTATTCCCCTCTATTTTCAGTGATGCAGATGGAAAGTATGTAGGATTGGATGGAAACGTGCATACAGCCAATGATTTTACTTATTACAGCGACTTTTCCATATGGGATATTTTCAGGGCTGAGATCCCTCTCCTGATATTGGTACAACCTGAAAGGATCAATGATGTAATCAGGACCATGATCGTTCAGTATGAGCAAGGGGGATGGTTGCCCACACCACAGGAATTCGGGAACTCTTATACAAATGATATGATAGGAGATCATCCTGTTTCTGTTATCTTGGATGCTTATGCAAAAGGGATCAGAAATTTTGATATAGAAAAGGCCTATGAAGCCGTGAGGAAAAACGCGATGGAAACGCCTCCGCCTGAAAGCAAATCAAAAGGGCGGGTAGGTCTGGAGTATTACAAAGAATACAAATACATACCGGCCGATGTTAAAAAGGTAAATCAGTCTGTTTCCAGAACTTTGGAATATGCCTATGATGACTGGTGTGTGGCCCAACTGGCAAAAGCTCTTGGCAAGACGAAAGATTACAAAATGTTTATGGACAGAACTTCGTATTACAAGAATCTGTTTGATCCTTCTACAGGATTTGAACGTCCGAAGAATAGGGATGGTTCCTGGGCTACCCCGTTTGACCCGAGATTTATCGGACATTCCAGCGAACGTTATTACACCGAAGCAAATGCCTGGCAATATACATGGTTTGTACCTCAGGATATACAGGGTTTGATTGATCTGGAAGGAGGAGCAAAGAAATTCAATGAAAAGCTGGATACCCTGTTTACGATGAGTTCTGTGATTCCCGGTCCGAAGGATTCGGATGTTACAGGCATGATCGGTCAGTATGCACACGGGAATGAACCCTGCCATCATATTGCTTATCTTTATGATTATTCCGGCGCCCCATGGAAAACCCAGGAGATGACGGATAAAATAATGAAAAAATTATATACTGTCGGACCTGCAGGATTATGTGGTAATGATGATATGGGACAGATATCCGCATGGTATGTCATGAGCTCTATGGGGTTTTATTCAGTATGTCCGGGCCAGGGAACCTATGAAATTGGCAGGCCGGTGTTTGAAAAGGTAACCCTGAGTCCGGATAAATCTTATTATGCCGGCAATTTTGAGATAAAGGCTATAGACGTTTCCGGGAAAAACAAATATATTCAATCGGCTACGTTAAACAATAAACCTTTGAACAAACCATGGTTCAGCTATTCCGTGATTAAAAACGGCGGCATACTGACTTTCCGGATGGGCACGGAGCCAAATAAGAATTGGGGAAGCAGCCCCGGGGAAACTCCCCCCTCCATGACTAAGTAGTGTTTGTCCATAATGTCCGATTTCTTTATTTCGGCAAGCTCAATAC
>CAYLJE010000277.1:0-1559 GCA_964383915.1 uncultured Rikenellaceae bacterium | reverse complement strand
CAATACAGGCTGCAAGAATCAAAAAGCGATTGATTAAAATTGTTACGATGGTACCGCAGAAGTATCAAAAATAATACCCGGATTAACCGTAAGGTCCAAACAGATTGCTTTGTCACTTCACTCCTCACCAAATCGCACGTTTCAGTAAAATTTATGTATTGTAAGACAAATCAAAATACAGAACCGAAGGGAGTAAAAGACAGCGAACGAATCACACAATCCGGTATTGACGGCCGGTTTTCATAAAAGCATCCAGGTTTTCAAGCGGGGTCTTTTCGGGCAGGTCACAGCCGGTGCTCAGGACAAAGTTAGGATAAGGTTTCATTTGCTGTAACAAAGAAGTCACTTCCGCTTCGACGGAAGCAGGTTCCCCGGTCAGTATCGTTCCCGTAGGATACAGGTTGCCGAAAACAATCATTTCCTCAGGTAAAATATCTGCCATAACGGGCAGGTCCACCCCTGCCTCCAACGAATCCAGGCTGACACCATCTACCTGTAAACGGGCAATTTCATGGACAAGGGGTGTTGAATTACCACAAACATGATAAAGCCAGGCGGCATCCAAATCACGCAATTCAAAGAGTAAAGTATTCATCTGCAAAACGGCATAGCGGCGGAAGGCTTCCGGACCCAGCATCACAGCTCCCGGATCCAGAAAGCACACAGCATCAGCGCCGGCATCCACCAGCGAACGAGCATAACTTTTTATCTTTTTGGAAAGTATCGTGCATAAGTTTTCCAGGTCATCCGGTTGCATAATGGTAGCCATCGCTGCTTCTTCGGCCCCCATAATCATCCCGGCCAGGGTATAAGGAGCGGTAACATACGCTCCCAGTATCATCCCGGCGGATAACCTCTTTCTTAACCTGCGTACCGTTTCTATATAACCTTTTAGCCGCGTATCATAAACGATGTCTATACTCTCATAATAAGAAAGTTTATCAAAGGAAAAGTCATCTTTTATAATCGTTGGCGGTTCATCTTTTGGAAAGATCGTATAACTCCCCAGAGCATTGGCTTCAACAGACAGATCCATGAATGGGAAGATCATATCAGGCTGATACCGGACAGCCAGAGAAGAAATAGTTTTTTCATGCTCTATAATATTCTGCTGGGCCAGTTTGATGGTGCGTCCTGTAATCTGCAGGCCGGGAAAGCCCATTAATGGAGCCACCAGACGTCGTCCTTCCTGCCAGGCATGACTTACCCGCAATTTTAATATCGGTTTTTTATTCATAATACTACTCGTTATCCTCGTGTCATTTACTCACAGCCAATAAGGCAAGCACACCCGGCTGTTCATGAGATCGTTTACTGTCTTCACCAAGTTCCATTCTTCCAACATTCCATCCTTCTCCTCTTCCTTCTTCAAAACATCATGTTATCTGCAAAGATATCCTGAAAATTTATCTTAGTCTCCAGTGAAATATGGCGTGTTTTTTTCAGAATATCCTCTAATTTCTCATGATTCTCGAAAAGGAACATCTTGGCTCCCAGCAAAGCAGTATTTCCCATTTTCACGATCTTTTCCACAGGAAATTCCAACAATCCGATCTGCC
>CAYLJE010000276.1:0-1570 GCA_964383915.1 uncultured Rikenellaceae bacterium | reverse complement strand
TTGCTGAATGAAGGTACTCCCTTGAATCCACCCGGCCACCGCCGGAAATAGCAATAACTTTCAGATTCGGATTTTCCCCTTTCAGGTTCATAATGGTTTCAAGGCCCTCTTTTTCAGGCATAACAATATCTGTAATAATCAGATCCGCCCCATTATTATGATAAAGCTCCAGACCTTCCACTCCATTTGTAGCCATATTCACCTCATATCCTTCCTTTTCCAGCATTTTTTTAAGCATTAGGAGGATATATGGTTCATCATCAATTACAATAATTCTCGCCATAATTTAATTGTTTTTATCTTTGTTATCAAGCACTTTTCGTATCACTTTACTGAATTCACTGATTTTAAGAGGTTTAAGTAATAATTCATCAATTTTATAATCTTCAATAATCTGTTCATTGATAGATTCTTTTGCTCCTGTAATAATAATCACTTTCAGTTTGGGATTTAACTGTCTGAACTTAGCCGCCAGGCTTGTTCCCAGTAAACCAGGCATAATTTGGTCGGCTACGAGCAAATCATATGCCTTGGGATGTGCACTAAACTCCTGAAAAGCCCGGTAGCCATCTGTTCTTATAGTCACTGAATACCCAAGGCTTTCGAGCATTTTTTTCCCGATAAAAGTAACTTCTTCCTCATCATCCACAAACATAATGTGTTCCATGCCTGTTTTCAGAAATTCTTCTGAGATTTCAGTCTCTTTGGCTTCACTGAAACGAGGAAGATATATTTTAAATGTCGTGCCCTCGCCGGGGGCACTTTTTACCGTAATGGCTCCCCTGTAACTGTTAATAATCCCATGTACAACTGCCAATCCAAGACCCGAACCTACGCCTACTTCTTTCTTTGTAAAAAAAGGTTCAAAAATCCTCTGCATCGTTTGTTTATCCATTCCGATCCCGGTATCAGTAACAATAATACAGGCATAAACCCCCGGACTGATATTATTTAATTTTTTTACCTGCATAGCGTTGAGTTCTGCCTCTTCCAGATCAATCTGCAGCAAACCGCCCCGGGGTATCATCGCCTGGCCGGCATTGGTACACAGATTCATGACCACCTGGTGAATCTGGGTTTCATCAACCAGAACAGTTCCGCAACGGGGAAGCAGGTTGGTTTTTATCTCAATATTTTTTGGCAAAGAGGCCCTCACCAGGTTCAGCACTTCTTCAATAATACTTTTTAGATTCGAAGGTTTTTTCTCTACGTCCATCTGCCGGCTGAAAGTTAAAATTTGTTTAACCAGGTCCTTTGCACGAATAGCCGCATGGTTGATTTGTTCAATGTCAAAACGTAAGGTACTGTCTTCTTCAATTTCCTCAAGCGCCATCTCCGTATAGCCTAAAATAGGAGTAAGGATATTATTGAAATCATGGGCAATACCTCCGGCCAATGTGCCTATGGTCTCCATTTTCTGCAGTTGCATCAACTGGGCTTCCAGTTTTGCTCTTTCCTTTTCATACTGTTTTCTCAGCTCGATTTCTTTTTTCAGCTCTATATTGGTCTCCATGAGTTGCTGCGTCCTTTCCTGCACTTTCTGTTCCAGTATATCATTGGCAGCTTTCAC
>CAYLJE010000275.1:0-1609 GCA_964383915.1 uncultured Rikenellaceae bacterium | reverse complement strand
AAGAATCCATGCTTTCATTTTAATACTAAATTGTATGAATACTATGATAATAATCTTCAATTATTGAGTCATAATCTTCACGATAATTTTTCAATGAAACCGGCAAATAATCCAGGATATCACTGGCAATAAGTCCATCTTCGCCTTTGTCCTTTGCTGCCAGATCACCGGCATATCCATGCATAAAAACACCCATGCGCACCGCTTCGTTTACTGAAAACCCAAGTCCGAACATCGCGGCAATGGTTCCGGTCAATACATCGCCGCTGCCGGCAGTCGCCATCCCCGGGTTCCCGCTGAGATTAAGAAACACACTTTTATCCGGATACCCAATCAACGAGTGGGCCCCTTTCAGCACAATGATGGCATTAAGTGCATATGCTGTATTCTGTAACACAGCAATTTTGTCTTTTAGAATTTTTTCAATCGTCAATCCGGTTATTCTGGCCATTTCACCGGGATGCGGAGTCAGGATGGTAGGCTCTTCCCGTTTTTTTATACAATCCGGGTTTTTGGCTATAGCCGTTATTCCATCTCCGTCAATTAAAACCGGTTTTTTAATTTCCTCACACAAGCCCCTCACCAATGCCTGAGTCTCATTATGTAACGTCAAGCCGGGCCCGATAACGACCATATCCACATTCTCCGAAAAATCCAAAAGTTGTTTTTTGTTTATAAGAGGTATATTTCCCGAATATGTTTCTTTTTGCGGGACAAACACAATTTCACTTCCTTTATTTCCGATAAATGCTGCCACACTGGATGGTGTTGCCAGATATGAAAGTCCACCTCCTGCCCTTAAAAAGGATAAGGCTGAAAAATAAGGAGCTCCCATATAGGTAGCGGAACCTGCAATGAACAATACCTTGCCAAAGTCTCCTTTATGGGTATCTTTATTTCTTGCAGGGATCGGTAACAGATCATTGACAGCTATTTTCAGATGTTCGGAATTCTGCATGACAGGAGGAAATGAAATATGGGAGACGTATAACTTCCCCACATAATCATATCCGGGATACAAAAGATTGCCCAATTTTGGCAAACCGAAGGTAGTTGTATAGTCGGCCTGTATGGCTGTTCCCATTATCTGTCCCGTATCTCCATGGATACCCGATGGAATATCAATGGAAAAAACCGTTTTTGAACTTGTATTTATTAAATGAATGATTTCTTTATGCATCCCTTCAACGGGGCGATCCAGTCCCGTCCCGAATATTGCATCAATAATAACATCGGCATATCTGATCTTTTCTTCGGCCAGGGAAACATCTTGCAAATGAATGACCTTAACACCGGATTTTTTAATAATATCATAATTTACTTTGGCAGCTCCGTCAAATTTAGCACTGTCTCCCAAAATAAATACGGTGATATTCCCTCCGCTGGAGTAGATCTTTCTCGAAGCAACCAATCCGTCACCTCCATTGTGGCCCACACCGCAAAAAGAAACAAAGTTTTTCTTTTTTATACCAACCTCTTTCAGGATGGTAAAATATACTGCCTGTCCGGCATTTTCCATAAGAATTTCCTCTGGAATACCATACTTCTTAATAGCCTCCCGGTCCATTCCCCGCATTTCATTTACATGACTGATCTTCATTGTTTTCCA
>CAYLJE010000274.1:0-1642 GCA_964383915.1 uncultured Rikenellaceae bacterium | reverse complement strand
TGTTGGATGCTGGCTTTTTTTTAATCCCCCTAAGGGCTTGCTGGTATTATAAAAGGCATTTTTGGAAGGAATTAAGCAGTGGGCTACAGCAGCAGTATCAAGGACGACGCGAAAACCTAACACATAGCTTCGAAAATTCTTTTCAAATGAAAACCGACGTGCGCTTCGACACATATGGGCAGGGTAAAGCCAACACCCGCCCCTGGCCATGGCTTTAGCAGACCCCATCGGACCAACAGGATTTCTGACCGGCATACGTTGATAACCCCGCCTTCCATCAGCTACCCACTCATTTACATTTCCATGCATGTCATACAAGCCCCATTTATTGGGTAAAAGAGACCCTACTGGATGTGTTTCATCTCCTGAATTGGCTTCAAACCAGGCATATTCCAACAATGTCTTATCGTCTGTGCCAAAGCAATATGGGGTTTTAGAGCCGGATCTGCAAGCATATTCCCATTCAGCCTCGGTGGGGAGACGGTAGCCAAACTGCGATTTTTTATAGGCTCTTTTCAGAAATCGTTGCACATCATTAAATGAAACATTTTCTACCGGATACGAATCCCCATACCGAAACCCTGATGGATTTGACCCCATAATTTTTTTCCATTGCCCCTGAGTAACTTCCGTCACGCTCATATAGAATGAATCAATATATACCTCCTGCATTGGGCCCTCATCTAACTTGCGAGCCGTTTCGTTATCAGGAGATCCCATAATAAAACTTCCGGCAGGAACAAGTACAAACTCAATCCCTGTCGTTTCATCAATAAATTGTGTTGGAATATCCTGACTAAAATGCAAAGAGCAAGGGCTCGAGTTTGTTCCGACTGTACACCCCAGCGGCAAGCACCCCAAACCCAACACTAAAATAAACCCTACAATCCGTGTCGCCATCATCATCTTGACCAGAGTAAAAGGGCTCCCAATTCATGAGAGCCCTTTTATTTGTGTATGTATAATTATCCTGCCACTTATTATTATCGGTGACTAACTTTAACCGCCGTTCCTTTACAGGTTGAAACAGCTTTAACGTAAATGAAATAGTCATCCACCTTTGTTTTCCACTTGGCATCTATTAAACGGTCAGCCCCCGGAAAGTTTTCCAATGCATTATAGGCGGCTGCTTTTTCAGCACGATCTCTGGCGGACATCATCATACCCTTAAATCCCGTAAAGCCACGGTAAGTAACGGCATTACAATTATCTGCATATTTCGCAGGACTACCAACCCAAAAACCGAGTACTCGGACAGCTTCTGCCGTCCCTTCTGTCGGACCCAAAATTTTGTAGCTTGTTTCAAGCTTTGCCTGCATTTTAAGCTGTGTCATATCATTTGGCACACTATTATGGTAGCTGGTACAGCCAGACACGGCAAAAACCAGCATTCCCAACAAAATAAATAACTTTTTCATCGCATCCTCCTCTGACTGACAACGATTGCATATTAGTAAAAAGTTTACCACTTCGCCATGGCCACTATCCCTCTTTGATGTCCATCACCTCCTTTCCCTTTCCTATTTTATCTTTCAGACGAATAACTGTTATCCGATGTAAAACCCCTCGATCCTGAATGGTTATCATATCCCCTTATTTTTGAGTTGGCAATAATATAATTCAACCGTGTTAAGAACAAATA
>CAYLJE010000273.1:0-1664 GCA_964383915.1 uncultured Rikenellaceae bacterium | reverse complement strand
GCAGGGATCGGCTGGTATAGAAAATATTTTAAGATACCGGAATCATATAAAGGGAAAAAAGTTTTCATTGAGTTTGACGGGGTTTATATGAACAGTGATGTGTGGATAAATGGTCATCATTTGGGAAACCATCCTTATGGTTATACCAGTTTTTATTATGATATGACACCCTATCTGGATTATGGGGAGGCACAAAATGTGATCGCCGTTAAGGTGGACAATTCCAGGCAACCCAATTCAAGATGGTATTCCGGTTCCGGGATTTACCGGCATGTTTGGTTTCTGGTAACAGGCAAACTGCATGTGACACACTGGGGGACTTTTGTTACGACACCAAAAGTCACGAAAAAATATGCCATCGTCAACATAAAAGTTGGCGTTACAAACGAAAGTGAAAGTCCTGAAGATTGTATATTGCTGAATACAATTGTTGACAAGGATGCAAACAGGGTAAGTAAAGTAACGACAAGGCATGTAATTCCGGCCCACGGTGAATATGAATTTGTTCAGCAAGCCAGGGTCAGGAACCCCCGATTATGGTCACCGGATCATCCGTATCTGTACCAGGTTCATTCCACAATAGAAGAAAAAGGGAAAGTAGTGGATAACTACCAAACGCCTTTGGGTATCCGGACATTTTATTTTGATGCAAACAAAGGCTTCTTCTTAAACGGCAATAGTTTAAAAATAAAAGGAACGTGTAATCATCATGATCTGGGACCTTTGGGGGCTGCTGTCAATGACCGTGCCATAGAAAGGCAGGTAGATATCTTAAAGGAAATGGGATGTAACGCTGTCAGGACAAGCCATAACCCTCCGGCGCCGGAACTGTTGGATTATTGCGACCGCTATGGTTTGCTGGTGATGGATGAAGCTTTCGACGAATGGAAAGTCGGAAAAAGGAAATACGGCTATCATGAATATTTTGACCAGTGGGCCATTAAGGATTTAAAGAGTATGATCCGGCGGGACCGGAACCATCCCGGTATCATTCTGTGGAGTGTAGGCAATGAAATACGTGAACAGGGGACACCGGCAGGTGTTGAAATCCTGAAAAAGCTTGTCCGGACGGTACATGAAGAAGATACCACCCGCCCGGCAACAGAAGCTTGCAACATGGGAAGGGCGGATAAGAATGGATTTCCCGAGCTGTTGGATGTGGTGGGATATAATCAGAAAAGACATTTTGAGGTGTATGACAGGGATCACCTGGCTCATCCAGAAAGGAAAATCTTCGGAAGTGAGACATGCAGCGCCCTGGAGACAAGGGGCATTTATCATTTCCCTGCCGATCAACGTGACATTACAAAGAATGATACGGATATGTTCTGTTCTTCTTATGACAACTGCTGGCAGGCTGGTGATCTTCGTAGCAATTGGAAAGCCCTGAAAGAAAGGGATTTCGTTGCCGGCGGATTTATGTGGACCGGATTTGATTATATAGGCGAGCCTTCCCCCTATCCATGGCCTGCGAGAAGTTCATATTTCGGGGTCATCGATTTGTGCGGTTTTCCTAAGGATGGTTTTTATTTCCAGCAAAGCCAGTGGTCAGAGAAACCGATGGTACATCTTTTACCCCATTGGAACTGGCCGGGAAAAGAAGGAAAGATCATTCCCGTATGGTGTTATACCAATTGCAACCGGGTAGAGCTGTTCCTGAATGG
>CAYLJE010000272.1:0-1667 GCA_964383915.1 uncultured Rikenellaceae bacterium | reverse complement strand
AGGCCGGCAAATGCGGGCTTAAACCTCATGAATATTCAAATCAATTCAAAAAACATCAGTTGAATCATCTGACACGTTTGAATACACAGGAAAAAACATTCCCATAAAAACGAATAAAACTAAGCCAATCCGCCAGTTTGCGCAAAATAACCAAACAGATGAAAATTTATTATCATACTTGAAGTCCTTTTCTATCATAATTTTATTCCTCCTGAAATTTATTACAAAACTTGTATGTAATACCAATCATCTCTAATCATTTACCTTAAGTAAAATCCCTGCAACATCGGGCATATCAACAACATCTGCAGATGTGCTGGTAAATACCCAAAGCTTGTTATCTCCGACAGGGATAGCCTGGGTATAGCCACAATTTTTTACATCTTTTGGTTGTTCAATGATTATTTTGTTACCCCAGTTCTTCCCATTATCAGTGGAGAACAGGCCTATGACCGCATTATCATCGAGACTGCGACCGGTGACAACGAGAAGGTCATCACCGATTATATTCATGCGGGGCGCCCACACTGGTAAATCGGGATGCTTATGGATATCTCCCCATGTCCTTCCCTGATCCTTGCTCAGCCGGGTGTAACAAAGATTGATTTCGTGTTTATGTCCTTTTACGAAACACATTGCCATCAATTTCCCGTTAGGAAGAAACATCACATGCGGATAGAACGGACCAAAGTTGACATCAGTCAGTCCGGGGGCAAAGTCGGGATAATCCTGCGGGAACATCACACTGCGCCGATGCCAGGAGTCTCCATTATCTTTACTCACGTACAGAGCCATGCCATCTTTTCGCGAGTATGCCCCAAAGTTACATAGTTCCTTTATGGCTGAAAACACTCCGGGGCGCAAGGATTGCCTTCTCGTGGCTCGGATCAACAATGCCCTTGTACTCCCAGGTTTTCCCCGAGTCCGGACTTATATACCAGGTATTGTTGACAATACCACTGTTAGCGCCACCCGATTTCGGATTTACCCTTTGTACTACCATGACCATACGCCCATCCGGCGTAACTCCATACTCGCCGGCACGCGCATCTAAACCCTCCTTAAGAATATTGGCAGCAGCTCCTTCATCCTGCCAGGTCAAGCCGCTATCTTTGCTGCGCCATTGGTGGACAAAGCAATCTCCCCCTCCGTGTCTTAACGAATCCTGATGACTGACCAGAAAATCACCATTAGGCGCACGGCAAGCTGAAACGCTGTGAAAATTGCGATTTGGGTTGAGTGAAACATCCACCCGTTTGATTACGTTTATATTAATGTCAGGCTTTTATTGGATGCTACAAAAACTAAAGTTACCAAGTATTGTTGTTAATGAAATCCCGCCCAGGGTTTTTATCGCATCGCGGCGTGTTATAAACTTTTGCTGCATGGGTTCCTCTTTTCGTTTTAAATAGATTAATCGCTATCATCCGGCGGTTTAATATCTAAAAAATAAAATAATGTCGAACACTTTTCAATCTTTACGGAAAATTCCTGAACATTTTCCGCTATTGTTTTTCCCGAATAAGGATCATAAACATCGCTCTTTTGGGGAAGAGTGACAGTCAAATTCCTATCTCCGCCAAATCCATTGGTGAGTAAAAGAAAATGCTTCTCAGCATCCATATAGATCGGCTGATCCACATAGATATGGCAGCCGCTGTACCGGG
>CAYLJE010000271.1:0-1688 GCA_964383915.1 uncultured Rikenellaceae bacterium | reverse complement strand
TTTTGCCAAACCCGGACTGTGGGCAGATGCAAACCCTGCAGCGCATGTTAAATGGTATAAGGATCTGGGAGCGAATACGATCCAGACATTTATCGTGTCGAGCAATGGTTATGCCTGGTATAAAAACGGTGTGGTGCCGGAACAACCGGGGTTAAAATATGATTTCCTGCGCGAGATGGTACGTCTGGGACATAAGGAGGGAATGAAGGTTATGGGGTATTTGTGTATTGGCGCCAACACCCGATGGGGAATGGAAAACCCGGAATATAGTTACGGATACCCCAGCGACCGGCACATCCCCTACACAAAGAAATACCTTGGCTACCTTGATGAAGTGATCCGGGATGCCGTTGGAAATACCGGGATTAACGGATTTATGATCGACTGGTTTTACCAACCTAACAGAAGCAGTACTAACGGCAAATGGCTTGATAGTGAAAAGCAGCGCTATGAAGAACTGATGAAAAAACCATTCCCCGGAGAAGATAAACTTTCAAAGGAGGATTATGATACTTACAGCCGGCTTGCAATTTCTGCTTGTTGGGATGTAATTTACAAGGCAACAAAAGAAACCAATCCGGATTGTATTATTTGGTTAACAAGTTTCGATATTACTCATCCGCACATTGTTAATTCCAGGATGTTTCGGCAAATTGACTGGCTGATGAACGAAGCAGGAGATATGGAAGGGATTGAAGCTGTACGGGATATGGTTGGAGAAAAAACACGATTAATTACCTGTCTGGCCAATTGGAACAACCAGGATCCATCGGTAATAGTACCAAAAGCTATTAAAGCAGGAGTCGGGCTCTACGGCTTTACAAAACCGGAAGCGAATTCTCTGCCACCACCTGTTGAGAAATATCTTGAATCGCCGGTAGATAGCCTGCGTGGAGATGATAAGAATATTGCTGTTTTGGCACGTATTTATAATGGATATTCAGTAGATAGTATTAAATGTAAGTAATATAGAGTCAGATGAACCAAAGTATTTATCTATCTTCATCCCGTTCTGCCGGGATTACGTTGGGCAAGGGACGGGTAAATTTTGGGTTTAATAGAGAATAGGTTTATTAAAAGAGTACCTTTGTTAAAAGTATTATGTAGTAATTGATCCGGATTAGAAACAGATGAATGGTTGTATGAAGTGAATAAAAATACTGACCGTATTAACTTTCGTAATTTTATACGGGTGTACAAACAAACCCGATCAGGAAGTAGCTCCGTCACGTAATGTAATTACCCGGATTGTCGGTGATGAGAACATCAAAAAATTTGTTTTTTCAATTGACACAAACAGTAGTGATAGCTATTCAGTTAGGGTTAAAGGCAATAAAGTCTATATATCGGCTTCCGATCAGGTGGGATTGTGCAGAGGTAGTTATGATTATTTAACCAATGCCTGCAACTCAATGGTAAGCTGGTCGGGTAACAATATAAATATCCCTGAGCAGTTGCCCGGATACTCCCGAAGCGCTCATTCACCCTATAAGTACCATTACTATTTTAACATTGTAACCCATGGTTATACTACCGCATATTGGGACTGGAAACGCTGGGCAAAAGAGATTGACTGGATGGCTGTTCACGGTATTAACATGCCTCTTCTGCCCGGTGCCTACGAAGCGATATTGTTTAGAGTATTTAAAAAACTCGGATTAAAAAAAGAAGAGATTGATAAATACTTT
>CAYLJE010000270.1:0-1701 GCA_964383915.1 uncultured Rikenellaceae bacterium | reverse complement strand
ATTTTTTAAATTATTTTTATTATGAAAAAGTATAATAAATATTTATTTATTTTTATATTGATATTTTCTTCTTTGAGTGGTTGTACTAAACTTAATGAAGAAGTTTATAATCAGTTACCTGTTGATCAGTTTGGTAAGAATGAGAAAGAAATCAATGCATTAATTGGCCCTATTTACCGGACTTTTCATAGTGTTTTTCCCGGCAGTTATATGCGTATGGTAAATGAGTCCTCTGATATGGCTGTTACACCGACCCGAAAAGGAGGGGACTGGTGGGATGGCGGACAGTATAAAGAATTACGTATGTTCCTGTGGACCCCTCGTACCAATGCTATTGTGGGCTCATACAATGCCTGTATGTCAAATATATCAAAGTGTAATCAGATTTATTACATGATTAATACAAGCGCTGCCATACAGGATAAGGATAAGGTCACGCTGTTGGCTCAAATCAGAGGCGTCAGGGCTTTTTGGTATTATATCTTGGTTGATAACTTTGGTAATGTGCCGATTGTTACTGATTTTCTTAATACTGAACCGCCTACGACAAGTCCCAGAAAAGATGTTTATAAATTCATCATTTCCGAACTGCTTGATATTAAAGATAACGTGAGAAGTGACGTCTCTTCAGCCAGTTATGGGAAAATAACAAAAGGAGCAGTTTTTACCTTACTGGCCAAGATGTATCTCAATGCCATGGTATGGAATCCCGACGATGGGCCTAAATGGCAGGAATGTGTTGATGCCTGCGATAGCGTTATGAGCCTGCCTTATATTATTGAACCCAATTGGAAAATTAATTTTGCTGTTCATAACGAAGTCTCCAGGGAAATCATTTTACCTGCTGTTTATACGAAGAACGAGTGGGGTATGTATATTGCTAATGAAACATTACATTATCTCGATCCCATTGCTTTGGGGTTACATATCGGAACCTGGAACGGAATCAGCGCTATGCCTGGGTATGTTAAGTCATTTGATCCTGGTGATAAACGAATAGGGGGGTCTTTCCTGATAGGGCCTATGTTAGACCCTGCCACAGGAGACACATTGATTACTGCCCATGGCCGGCCTCTTATTCACACGGTAGATATTACAATGAAATATAATATTGATGCCGATGGATGGGGTCAGACAGAACAGGAAGATGGTGCCCGTTGTTATAAATGGGAATTTGAAAAAGGATTGAGTGGAAACATGGAAAATGATTATGCAATTTTTCGACTGGCAGACGTCTATCTAATGAAGGCAGAGGCCCTTGTTCGTATGAATAAGGATAATGCCGAAGCAACAAGTCTGGTTAATGATATTAGAAAACGTGCCTTTGATGATCCGTCTAAATTGTATTCCAGTGTCACACTTCATGATATCTATATGGAAAGAAAGTTTGAATTTGCCTGGGAATGTATGGAACGTCAGGATCAGATTCGTTTCGGAACATTCTTAGATCCAATTCCGGGTTGGAAACGTGATGTGACGAACGAGCCTAAATACCTGTTGTTTCCTATTCCACAAACAGCCATAGATGCAAATCCGAATCTTCATCAGAACCCGGGTTATTAACCTGCTTTGAATGTTATAAAAGGTCGCCATATTGGCGACCTTTTTTTGTGTCGCCAACGAACATTTCCCGGAAAAGATAATGGGGGAGAGTTATTTTATATATACTTCCAGCAACCGGGACTCTCCTTGTGGTTTGAG
>CAYLJE010000269.1:0-1721 GCA_964383915.1 uncultured Rikenellaceae bacterium | reverse complement strand
TTGGGCCAGGAACAGGTGCTCCAGTCTGATAGGTAGCCTTTAGGCTTACACCTGAATAACTTGAATAGCCCCGAAGCATAATATACCAGTCACCTGATTGGGGATCAGATATGTTTACTGTTTCATCGTTTCCAAACATATATGGCCTGTAGTCATAGTTACTTAGTGTAGGTTTGCTCCCATGCCTTACATAAAGGTCACAATCGCCATTTCCCCCATAGATTTTTATTTTAAGGTTGCCCACATTGTTGGGCACTGTTATCTTGTAATACTTTTTACTATCTGCAGAACCTCCTAAACCCAATGCCGGCACATCATTTTGTAAGATAGGATATATAGAGGAAATCCAACGTATTTCTTTTAATGTAAGGTTGCTTGAAGGAAAAAGGTACTCCAGAAAAGTGTCTAAAAAGCCTTGGGAATCTAAGGGAAACCAAACTCCATCCGTCGCATTTCCCCATCCAAAAAGACCTTTCAAATATATATCAAAAAAGTCTATAAGGCCTGATTTCTCTATATATTTGCACCCAGTAATTACAATTGCATGATCTATTTTACTAGTGAGAAGAGGGAGTTCCCAATGTTGATAATTAACCAGTTCGTGGTCTATGACCATAAATACCGGTTCTCTTGCGAAGATATCTTGAGCTATGTGGTCATAAATATATAACGCACGCTCGTCTCTATTTGACCCAGAAGCCCCATCCCATGAGGCATAATTGTAGTGAGCAGCATCTAGTGTAGAATTAATCTGATCGAAGATCATTCCCGTTCCATCACACGAGCCGTCATGATCTCCATTTCCCGAGGTATTGTCTGGACATTTGTCCATATCATGAAATTCCAAATTATTATAAAGTCCGATATCTGCCACTAATCGAGCAAAGGAATCCGTAATTTGTAAACTATCTAATTGATATTGTGTTACAGGTGACTCCGACCAAAAAGGAACAGATGGCCAGCCATAATAGTTAAAAATTCGAGCAAAGGCTAGGGGACCGCAACCTACTACCTCATCGTTGTGACCATCGCCGTCAGTATCCGGAATATACTTATTTATTTTTATACCATTTACAGTGTTATTTTGAGACAAGCCAGTAGGAAAGTCTGGGATTTCGTATTGCGCTACTGTTTGACTGCTAAATGTTTGTACACTTGAGGCAAAAACTTGCTTTTTCCCTGAAAATGAATTCAACGAACTCTCTTGCAACAAAAGCTGCCATGTTTGCTCATTTTTGGAGTTACTGGTCTCAGCTTCCGTAGCCGAAATCCTTTGATTAAGCTTATCTAAGAATTCAGATGGTAAACCATCACCACTGAAAGAAAAAACAGGGCATGGAGGTAAATCTGTTTTTTTTGTAAAAACAATATAGCCCCTTGGCTGAAGGTAAACTATTGCAATATGAGATCTTGTATCGTCGATGTCTTTAGGTTTGTAAATCCCAATCCGGTTAGATTCGCCAATATACTGCAAAAAGTTATTTACCAATTGTTCAGCTTGTATCTGGATAGTGCCATTGTTTAGATTAACTATGAGCTCTTGGCCGCGCACACTAACAGGCATCGATATAGACGAAAAACCAAAAACAACCAGCAACAACAAAATAATTTGTCTCATTTCTTCCCCCTTTGTGGAATAAGTGATAAGAAATTGCTTTTTCGGCAAGTGAATCTGTGAAGATGGAATTTTAGTTTCACCGCCCGGTTTCAGCCTGAAATTA
>CAYLJE010000268.1:0-1728 GCA_964383915.1 uncultured Rikenellaceae bacterium | reverse complement strand
ATGTGGCGCAAAGTTATCCAAAGGGTGAGCAGGCTGCAGAGAAGAATTGCCAAGGCTGTTAAAGATGGTCGTTGGGGCAAAGCTAAAGCCCTGATGTACCTTGTTTCCAAATCATTTTATGCTAAACTACTGGCTGTATTTAGGGTAACAACCAACAAAGGTGGAAATACCCCGGGGGTGGACAACATTGTTTGGATAAACGGGGTTGATAAACTCCAGGCAGCTAAAAACCTCAAAATAAGAGGTTACTCCCCATTACCTTTGCGCAGGGTGTATATCCTGAAAAAGAACGGCAAAAAACGTCCGTTGAGCATACCATGCATGCACGACAGGGCAATGCAAACGCTATTTGCAATTGCACTTGACCCGGTAGCCGAGACAACAGCCGACCCCAACTCGTATGGGTTTAGGGCAAGGAGGTCTTGCGCTGATGCTATTGCTCAATGCTTTTTGTCCCTATGCCGGAAATCGTCTGCCCAATGGGTTTTCGAAGCTGATATTAAATCTTGTTTCGATGAAATCAACCACGATTGGATCATGAATAATATTCCATTGAATAAAATCATACTCCGAAAGTGGTTGAAGGCGGGATATATCGAAAATAATCGATTATTCCCAACCCGCAAGGGCACTCCACAAGGCGGCATAATTTCCCCTGCTATAATGAACATGGTTTTGGACGGAATGGAGACTGCCCTGAAAAAGCAGTTCCCAAAATGGAAAGGACAAAAAGTCAACTTCATTCGATATGCAGATGATTTCATTATTACTGCTTCCTCGGAAGAATTAATAAAAACTGAAATCATCCCGCTGGTAATAGATTTTCTTAAAACGAGAGGATTACAACTCTCCGAAGAAAAATCTAAAATCACACATATCAATGAAGGTTTTGACTTTTTATCACAGAATATCCGAAAATACAAGGGTAAACTGGTGATGCGTCCTTCCAAAGATTCCGTACAATCTTTCAAAGATAAGATAAAACTACTGTTTAAAAACAACAGGGGAATCCCTGCTCATGGTTTAATCCGGCTTCTAAACCCTGTTATCAGGGGGTGGTCGAATTACCATAAAGGGATTTGTGCCAAACGAACATTCGCTAAACTGGGGACTTTCATGTACTGGCAACTTAAAAGATGGGCTAAATACCAACATGGTAATAAAAACCGACGGTGGATTTACGGGCGTTACTTTTCTAATAATCATTTCTCCGATATAAGAGAAGGAAAAATGAAAATCCAATGCCACAGGCTATACAGGATCTCATACGTTCCTATTCGTTATCATGTGAAAATTAGAAGCAACGCAAACCCATATCTGCCGGAATTTGATAAGTACTTTTTCCAACGCAGAAAATGGAGAGAAGATTTAGCTAAAGAGTGTAAACAAATTACTAATTTTGTTGAAAAGGAAACAAACATTTACAGCCGGGTTTCCCTTCGCCGGGATAACCTTAAAAGTGCTTGAGCCGTATGCGGTGAAAGTCGCACGTACGGTTCTTAGGGGGCGTAAGCTACCCGGTGCGGTCATTGTAACGAGACATAGCAAACAGCAACTACAGTATAGAAATTATCTTAACTTAGAGCAGAAATATTTTGAGTGAGAGAATAGATAACATTTAAATTATGAGTAATACAAAAATATCCATACGTTTTTTTAACGACCGCGAAGTACGTGCTGTTTGGGACGAAGAAAATTCCAAATGGTGGTTTTCTGTATTGGATATTG
>CAYLJE010000267.1:0-1754 GCA_964383915.1 uncultured Rikenellaceae bacterium | reverse complement strand
AATGTTGTCCGCGAAATTGCGGAGTCAACCGTTTGGCAGGAGAGGTTTCTTATTGTCGGACAGCTACTGAGACCCTGGTAGCTTATACCGGTTTATATTTTGGCGAAGAACCCCCTATTTCCGGGTCAAAAGGGTCAGGAGCTATTTTTATTGCCGGTTGTAACCTGCGTTGTGTCTATTGCCAGAATTACCAAATCAGTCAAAATTTTAACCGTAACAAGTTACAGAAAATGTCACCGGAAGACCTTGCCGGGGAAATGCTCCGTTTACAAGACGTCGGCGCTCACAATATCAACTTTGTATCTCCCTCTCATGTCATCTTTCAAATGGCCGATGCTATCGTACTGGCCCGTGAAAAAGGGCTTACCATCCCGGTAGTATATAATTCAGGAGGTTATGATTCATCAGAAGCTTTACAGATGATTCGGGGTCTGGTCGATATTTATATGCCCGATATCAAATATATGGATAATCAACTGGCAAAACGTTTTTCCGGAGCCGTTGATTATGCTGATATCATTCCTGGCGTTTTATCGGAAATGTTCAAACAAGTGGGTCTGCTTGTAACAGATGAACAGGGTGTGGCTAAAAAAGGATTGCTGATCCGCCACCTGGTGTTGCCGGGACATCTCGATAACAGCAGAAAATGCTTACAGGTCATTGCAGCGTTATCTCCCAACATTCAGGTAAGCCTCATGTCTCAATATTCTCCTCAGCACAAGGCATTTTCATACCCTGACATCAACCGTAGATTGAAGCCGGAGGAATATGATGAAATCGTTGATTACGCCTGGTCCCTTGGCCTGCAGAATCTTTTCATTCAGCAAATGTCAAGCCAGGATCACTACCTGCCCGATTTCAATAAACAACAGCCATTCTGTGAAGGAAATATATAATGAGTAATTCGTACTTTTGTATAAGCATTTTGGAACATTTTTTGCGGCCACACAATACAAACAAGATAATATACTAAAAAATGAAGCACCTGTTTATTCTTTTCTTTTTTCTTGTTTCGGGACTTGTTTTCGGACAGGAAGAAGCCATTCGCTTTTTAGATGATTTCCGCGTGTATGAGCAGACCCATTCATCCCATGCCAACCGCGTCAGAAATACATACGCTAATATAGAAGGCTCCCCGTATCTTTTTCCGGATTACAGAGAGGCTGATATCCTGACATGTGACAGCATTACTTATCAAGGCAAGATCCGTTACGATTTATATATGGATGAGATGGAGTATAAAGTGAAAGGTACTACTTTCTGGATCTCCTCAAAAGATAATATCTTAAAAATTATCCTGGACGGTAAAACTTTTATTTATCTGAATCCTCCCGGCGGGAAGAACGCCGGTTACTATGAGCTTTTGACGAATGGTTCCTGCCAGTTATTATGCAAATACGTCGTTAATTATATGGAAGCACAGAAAGCCAAACCTTACCAGGATTCTGAACCGGCCCGTTTTATACGTAAGCAGAATTTGTATTATCTGAAAAAAGAAAGAGCTGCCGTGAAACTGATCACCAACAAGAAATCTGTCCTTAATTACCTGCAGGATAAAAAAGATAATGTTTCTCTCTTTATAAAGAAAAACCATCTTTCCCTGAAAAAGGAGAAAGATCTTAAAAAATTAACGGAGTATTATAATCAATTGAAGGATTAAATGGTCATTAAGCGGTCATTGTAATCAATATCCAGAATCCAAATGAATTACCTCGCAGCAAGCTGTCGAGGTATCACTATAGGAATCCTTCTCT
>CAYLJE010000266.1:0-1793 GCA_964383915.1 uncultured Rikenellaceae bacterium | reverse complement strand
TAGCCTGCGAGAGATCAGGAGGTCTGATATTGAAGATTTAACCAAAACTTTCAAAAAAATGAATATTACTAAATCTTTTATCGGTGTCATGCTTGGTCTGGTCATGTCTGCAGGACCCTTATCAGCCCAGGAAAATCCCGGCATTTTTGATAGCCAGACCGATATCGGAAACTGCAAAAACAAAGGATTTGCTTTTTACAATCCTAAGGATCAGACTTATTTGCTTGGGGGTTCCGGAACGAACATGTGGTTCGGACGGGATGAATTTCATTATTTATGGACAACGCTACAGGGAGATTTTATTCTCCGTGCCGAAGTTAAATTTCTGGGAAAAGGGGTGAATCCACACAGAAAAACCGGATGGATAATCAGAAACACCCTGGATGACAATGCCCTGCATGTGAATGCGGCAATACATGGAAATGGGTTGACTTCTCTGCAATACCGCAGAACAGTGGGAGGAAAAACAGAAGAAATTATTTCCCCGGATTCTTTCCCGGATGTTATTCAACTGGAAAGAAGAGGAAATACTTTCATCATGTCCACCGCCAGATTCGGAGAGACTTTTACCCGGGTCGTGCTGGATTCAACGCCACTGGACCATGATGTATATGTAGGCATTTATGTGTGCGCCCACGATCCTGATATTATGGAAACCGCTCTTTTCAGAAATGTACGAATCGTCCGTCCGGCAGGACCCGGACTGCGTCCTTATCATGACTATCTGGGCAGTCATCTTGAAATATTAGATATCGAAAGCGGCCTTCGAAAAATAATCTTCAGCTCCAGACACTCCATTCAGGCACCGAACTGGACCGTGAACGGGGAGAAACTGATCTTCAACTCAAAAGGACATCTATTTCAGTATTTCCTGAAAAACGCTACGGTGCAACCGCTGAATACTGGTTTTGCCATCCATTGTAACAATGATCATGTATTGACTTTTGACGGCAGCCTCCTGGGTATCAGCCACCACAGCGAAGGCCAGGGAGGAACATCGGCCATCTATTATCTTCCTGTTGCAGGAAATTCTACTCCGGTCAGGGTTACCCGGCCGGGAGTCCAGGCTTCTTACCTGCACGGATGGTCTCCTGATAATAAAAAAATGGTTTTCACCGGGTATCGCAACGGACAATTTGATATTTATGCAGTGAATATAAATACCGGGAAAGAAACTAAACTGACCAACCAGCCTGTTCTGGATGACGGACCGGAATTTAGTCCGGATGGGAAATATATTTTTTTTAATTCCGCCAGAACAGGAAAAATGAAGCTATGGCGCATGGACCCTGCCGGTACAAACAAGGTCCAACTCACTTTTGATGAGTATAATGACTGGTTTCCTCATGTAAGTCCGGACCGTAGATGGATCGTCTTTATCTCCTATCCAAAAAATATAAATCCACAGGACCATCCTTTTTATAAACATTGTTTACTGCGGATCATGCCTTATGAAGGCGGGAAGCCACGGGTCATTGCTTATATTTACGGAGGGCAGGGGACCATGAATGTTCCCAGTTGGTCACCGGACAGTAAAAAAATTGCTTTTGTATCCAACACGGATATGTGATTGTAAAAAAGTCTATCGCACCATGGTTCAATTTCTACTCACCCCGGTAGCAGGGAAAAGACTGATAGCCAAAGCTCTTCTAGAGCATGACCTGGTAAAATCAGTGATGGGAAAAGGCACCGTAGTCATCATTGCGGGTACAACAAATGGCTATATCGCAGAAGAATGGCTGAAAAAACTGGGACAGTCAAAAGAATTTCAACAAAACCATTTCTTCTCGTCC
>CAYLJE010000265.1:0-1845 GCA_964383915.1 uncultured Rikenellaceae bacterium | reverse complement strand
GGGCTGTTATCTGGGTGCTGCTGGCTGAGATGTTTCCCAACAACATCCGGGCGCGGGGAACTTCCATCGGCTCTTTCTCACATTGGTTTTTTAATGCGTTGATATCTTTTCTCTTTCCGGTGATTGCCAGGCATTACCAGGGTGGTAGGGGGATTGGAGCTGTCTTTGTCGTTTATGCTGCCGTAACGTTTATCAGTTACTTCTATTTTAAAAAATATCTGACCGAAACGAAGGGAAAGTCATTGGAAGAACTGGAGAAAGTGATGGTGAAGCGGTGATCGGTTAATATTATAATGCAGAGGCGCAAAATTTTGCACCTGAAGAGCCATAGACAAGACTGCCGAGCGTCCAAAGAAGGAACAGGAATACTAAGATTGTGAAAATATAAAAGGTAAAAATCATGAAAACAAATGTATGCTCAACGCTGTTTATCCTGCTCGTAATGTCGGGCATGATTTTATTATCGGGTTGCACATCAAATCCTGCTGATGAAAAGTTAAATTCCGACTATGTCGATCCTGACATCGGCGGGGCTGGACGTTTACTTCAACCTACACGTCCGACGGTCTCGGTACCCAATTCGATGGTCCGTATGTATCCGGTACGTCAGGATTATCTGTCCGACCAGATCAGCTTCTTTCCACTAACGATCAAATCACACAGGAAAGGAGAACTCTTCGGTATCATGCCTTATAGAGGAGTAGTTGCTGATAGTGGATGGACCCGGAAAGAGATGTATGATCATGATCTGGAGATCACACAGCCCTGGTACTTCTCAACGTATTTTATTGATCATGGTCTCGAGACGGAATTTACTGCTGCAACCCGGAGTGGAATTTTCCGGTTCAACTATGACGAGAAAAAAAACAAAGTGATCAGACTGCAGATCAACGACAAAGGGAAATGGTTTCATATTACCGGAACATCCGTCGAGGGAGAGGAGGATTTTAATGGCATGAAAGCTTTCGTATTTGGTGAGTTCGATAGTAAAGGCAAAGGTTCCCTATCTACTTTGACGGTTACCGACCCCCGAAGTAAGAGTAGCCGGCAGATTCCGGTGGTATTATTTCAGTTCCAGGCAAATACATCTACAACCGTGATGTTTAAGTATGGCATTTCATTTATCAGCGTAGAGCAGGCCCGTAAAAATCTGAAAGAGGAAATTCCGGATTGGGATTTTGTGAAAGTATCGGATAAGGCAAAAGAAATATGGAATACGAAGCTAGGCAAGATTAAGGTGAGAGGAGGGACGGAAAACCAACGGAAAGTTTTTTATACGGCTTTGTATCGTTGTTATGAGCGGATGGTCAATATAACCGAAGATGGAAGATATTACAGTGCGTATGACCATAAGGTACATAAAGCTGCCCATGATTTTTATGTGGATGACTGGGTATGGGATACCTATCTGGCACTGCACCCTCTGCGAATGATACTGGATCCGAAAATTGAAACCGACATGTTGCGCTCATACGTGAACATGTATAAACAATCCGGATGGATGCCTCAATTCCCGTTACTTTACGGCGATGATCCTGCTATGAACGGTTTTCATTCTACCATATTATTCCTGGATGCCTGGCGGAAGGGAATCCGGGATTTTGATGTGAACAAAGCGTATGAGGGGATGAAAAAGAATGCCACGCAGGCAACGATGTTGCCTTGGCGCAACGGTCCGGCTACCTGCCTGGATACTTTTTACCGGGAGCATGGTTATTTTCCGGCCCTTCATCCTGGTGAAAAAGAAACGGTGAAGGAAGTGCATCCTTTTGAACGGCGGCAGGCGGTGGCTGTCACCCTGGCAGCCAGTTATGATGACTGGGCGCTGGCCGAAATGGCTAAAGA
>CAYLJE010000264.1:0-1880 GCA_964383915.1 uncultured Rikenellaceae bacterium | reverse complement strand
CGTTTAAGCAAATGCTGAAGGAAAATAATATTATTCCGGTTACCTGGGGACAGATCAAGGCATTGATGTATAACTTAAACAAGTAATATAAAATGCATAGATTATGAAAAAAATATTGATTATCCTTTTTTCTGTTGTATTCCTGGGATATGACGGTTATGCAAAATTATGGATGCCTTCGATCCTGTCGGACAATATGGTGCTTCAGCAGAAGACGGATGCGTTAATCTGGGGCTGGACCACGGCCACATCTGAAAAGATTACGGTAACAGGTTCATGGAATAATCAGCCGGTTACTACAAAAGCTGACCAGGGAATATGGGCTGTGAAATTACTTACGCCCGTAGCCGGCGGTCCTTATGAAATTACTGTCCGGGGGCATGAGACGATTGTCCTTCATAATGTGATGATTGGTGAAGTATGGGTATGCTCCGGGCAGTCGAATATGGAACATACTCCGTTAGACGGTTTGTTGAATGCTGAAGAAGAGATAAAACAGGCCAGTTATCCGGAGATGCGTTTCTTCTTTATCCCCAGACACAAGTCATCATGGCCACAGGACGATACTCCCGGATATTGGACAGAATGTACACCTGAAACGATGAAACACTTCAGCTCGGTAGGTTATTTCTTCGGCAGGGAATTAATAAAAAAACTGTCTCTTCCCGTAGGTTTGATTTATTCAAACTGGGGAGGGACGCCTGTGGAGGTGTGGACGAAGAAGGAACTGATAGAGAATGATCCGCAGTTAAAAGCGGCTGCTGAAAAACTCAGCATAATACCCTGGCCCTCGGAGCCAGGTGTTGCATATAATGCCATGATACACCCGATCACCCGTTTTAGCATAGCGGGTGTGATTTGGTATCAGGGGGAATCTAACGTGGTAAATCCTTTTTCCTATTTCCGTTCGTTCCCTCTGTTGATCAGATCATGGCGAAAGGAATGGGGCAAAGAATTCCCGTTTTATTATGTTCAAATAGCTCCCTGTAATTATAAAAGTTTTGGTATAGCTGCAGCCATTATTCGGGATGCACAGTTGAAGACCATGGCGGTAGTACCTAATACTGGGATGGTTGTTACCAATGATATCGGTGACCTGAAAAATATTCATCCCCTTAATAAACAGGAGGTAGGCAGGAGACTGGCCCTGTGGGCCTTGGCTAAAGCCTATGGGCGGGATAATATCGTTTACAGTGGTCCTATATATAAGTCTATGGAGATAAAGGGCAAAAAAGCAATAATCAGCTTTGATTATACGGATGGAGGATTAATGAAGAAGGGAGAGGAACTGACAGAATTTTATATTGCAGGGGAAGATAAGGTATTTCGCCAGGCAAAAGCAAAGATTGTGGATAAGACAGTTATGGTATACAGTCAGGAAGTGAAGAAACCGGTGGCTGTCAGGTTTGCTTTTTCCGACACAGCGCAACCCAACCTGTTCAATAATGCCGGTTTGCCTGCCTCTGCCTTCCGTACGGATAATTGGAAAATAGAGCTTAAATAGTAATGTATTAAATCAGTCTTGTACTGATAATCAGGAATGTACAGACAAAATTTGAATAAGTGTCTATTAATCTTTTACAACTCAGAAATCCACTTTCTTAGAAAGTGGCTATGTTTGTGCGGGGCTTTGCCTGTATGGTCTGTGTGGTTTAAAAATTACGGTTAAAACCAAGTTCTTTAAGTGTGTGTAGTCCGATTTTTGCAATTTTTTTATTGGTGATTTTATTTAAGCAAATGGATTATATAAGAAAAATTTAAATGGACAAAATAAAATTAAATGATATGGGGGTAAAAATCAGTTTTAATATAACAGGAATTCTAATAAAAGACATAAAATAAAAAATTTATACGATTTTGTTCATGTATTCTTCTTCCGA
>CAYLJE010000263.1:0-1889 GCA_964383915.1 uncultured Rikenellaceae bacterium | reverse complement strand
CCTTCCGTAAAGGGAATAACCCGGATAATTAATCTCTTCAAGATCGCCCAGTATTCGGAGTCCATGGTCGGGCCTAACGGGAATTTCCTGGTAATCAGGATGATTTATTTTTCTTTTCTGATCTGTCTGAATTAAGGTTTTCATAATTTTGTACATGTTTATATCCCCGTCGAAAAAATTCTCTTCATGGAAATTGAAATGCTCGTCACGTGATACATTTCTTAAGTGAGCATAATTTATTCGATGAGCCAGTTTTTCAGCCATCATTGGTAAATCATTGGAATACGCTGCACCGAATGAGCCGGTGCAGAATGTAACACCATTTGAAGTGGAATCAACAGCTTTGATAATTTCTTCAGTATCTTCGAGTGTACTAACAACCCTAGGCAACCCCATTAACGGAAATGGAGGGTCATCCGGATGAATGGCCAGATTTACTCCATTGCTTTCAGCTACAGGGACTATCTCTTGAAGGAACTCATAAAGGTTTGATTTAAAATCATCATTTGTAATTTCCTTGTATCCCTCAATTCTTTGTAGTACCTCTTTTGTTGTTAATGACACGTTAGAACCAGGAAACCCCAAAAGAAAAGCATCCCTAAGCTTCTTTATATCATTCTCCTCAAGCTGCTTAAAAAAAGCTTCGGATTCTAAAAGTACATCTTCGGGATAAGAATAAATAGCCCCTGGACGCTTCAGAATATAAATATCAATAGTAGCAAAATGTGAATAATTAAAGCAGGTAGTTTCCGATCCATCTTTGAGTTTATACTGAAGATTGGTTCTTGACCAATCAAGAACCGGCATAAAATTATAGCAGATTGTTTTTATGTTCTCTCTGCCAAGATTAACAATTGTTTGTTTATAATTTTCAATAAATTTCAAATAGCCACCTGTGCGTTTTTTTATATCTTCATGAACAGGGACACTTTCAACCACTGTCCATCTTAAGCCAGCCTTCTCAATTATTTTTTTTCTTTTCCTGATTTCATCCGGCAACCATATTTTCCCGGTTGGTACCTGATGCAAAGCGGTTACTATATTTTTTACGCCTGTCTGTATAATTTGATCAAGGGTGATTCGATCATTTGATCCGAACCACCGCCATGAAAGACTTAACATGTCATACTTATTTAAACACCACTATAAAAACTAAATCCTCCATCAATGGGGAGAATTACACCTGTAACAAAAGACGCAGCATCACCTGCCAAAAATAGTATTGCACCTACGAGTTCATCAGCCTTACCAAATCTTCCCATGGGTGTGTTCTGAATTACCAGATGTCCTCTCTCGGTTAATGAACCATCAGACAAAGTTAATAATGCCCGATTCTGATCGCCGATGAAAAAGCCAGGGGCAATGGCATTAACGCGGATAGCACCGCTGAATTTCATAGCCATTTCCATGGCCATCCACTGTGTAAAATTTGAGACTGCAGCTTTAGCTGCAGAATAACCTACAACACGTGTGATCGACTGTTTAGCCGCCATAGAGGAGATATTAATTATAGATCCTTTTTTTTGTTTCGCCATAATTCTGCCAACTTCCAAAGAAGGTAGTAGCGTACCTTTATAATTAAGATCGAATTCTTTATCAAAGTTGTCAAGATTTATATCGAAAATAGTTTTATCAGGAGATATGGTTGCCCCTGGCACATTGCCACCAGCAGCGTTAACTAAAATATCTATACTATCATTTTCTTTCAGGATATTGATGCAGCTATTTTTAATGCTATTAATATCCAAGACATCCATGACAATACTCCAAGCATTACCTCCTTTTTTAATAATGGCACTTGCGTTTGTCTCGGCTTTTTTCAATCTTATATCGGCCAGTATTATATTTACTCCGGCTTTTGCCAGGCCAGATCCAATTGCTCCTGCCAA
>CAYLJE010000262.1:0-1910 GCA_964383915.1 uncultured Rikenellaceae bacterium | reverse complement strand
TAATGGCATACTTAAAAGCGGGTTTGCTCTCTTCAGGGATCCTTTTTAACAATTCCCCGACAAATTTCTTAAAATGAACCTTTATGAGTTCCCTGCTCATCTTGTCCACTTCGTATCCCCTGCCCCGGGGTGAAGTGGGCAGATTCTTTGAGCCAGTGGGTGACATCCCTATTCTCATATCTGACATTAACATTTTTTAAGCTTGTTTTTGCATTATTAAACAGGTGCCTCAGATCTTTTTTTTCTGCTTCGGGAGCCCGGAAAGCCAGGGTGCGAACATCCTGAAAATCCTTTTTAGGCTTTTTCAACCTGATCTTTACCTTTCCCCCTCCTGCAACTTTTGTTTCGCTGTAAGTGAGGTACCGCATAGCCATTTGGGGTTTTATCCAGGGACCACCCGACTGGCTCCATCCCGGACAGTTAAAGACACCAATGTCAATACCCAGACGATGTCCCTCATTCACGGCATGTACCATACATTCCCACCAATAGTCGCTGAATAGAGGCACCTTACCATCTTTCCCCGCCCAATTTATATTTCCGATAAATGCAGTACCTATACCTGCCTGTTTCATGGCTTCAAGGTCTTTGGTAATGCCTTCTTTGGAAACATTGTCATTAAACCAATACCAGTAAACCCAAATACGGTTATTATTTTTCGGTGCCTGAAAGTCATCAACCAGTTGAGCGAACTGTTTTTCATTTACGTTAGCATCGTTCTTGCATGAAGATATTACCCATGCTAAAGCAAAGAGTCCAATGATCAGCTTTGGTATGGTTCTGAAAATGTTTGTCATTTTTCTATCCGCTCGTTTCATAATAAGTGTTTTCAAACATACAAAATACCTGCCGGTTGAATATCTTTTGATCAACCATAATGTTTTGATGATGTTCCAATTTTGGGAAAAAACAGAAATTCCTGTGAGAAAATTATTTTCTTTTAAATTCCAGGATCACAGCACCCCCGGACCCAACGACCAGAACTCCCCGGTTTCTTTTTCCGCATCCATTGAAGCAAAAACGCCTTTTGCTTTCCACTCATCAGATGTATTACAGGAAAAAACAGCCGGTTTTCCAAAATCCGAATTTGCCATTACCACACGAACCCTGTTTCCTTTCCGGTATGTGCCGGTCACCACGTTAGCCCTCTCCCCTGCCGGAGTAACAACCGGAGAAGATCCTTCCGTAAGTTTTCCCACATTAAATCGTGCAGTTTCTGTATTGTCCCATCCCAATAGTCCTTTCCCTGCTTTTTTCAGGTAAGCGTTCGCTTCTTTCACATAGTCATATATCTCTGTGCGATTTCCACTTGTATCGATCATTGCATGGTAATGGTGCTCAACAACAGGCGGGGCTGCATCTTCTTTCTGAACGAAACCCTGATCAGGTTCGGGTGTCCAATAGCTAAACCAACCGACACCTCTCGCACCATAGGCCAAAGCAGTATTAACCTGCCACAGAATTTCCGGCCTGTCCGGGACCCTGAGCCCTTCTAAAATACCTTCGCTTTGTATGAAAACCATAAAAGGAATATTTGCTTTTTTGGACTCATCACGGACAACAGAAAGATCATTAAACCAGCCATCAGTCATAGTTATTCCTTCATTCCTGAAAGGATAATAATCGTAACTTAACAATTTTGGCTTAACTTCCTTAATATATGATGAGATATACTCCCGGTAGTCATCAAAACCAAGCTGTGTTAATGTGCCATAGGATGGAAAAAGGTTGATCAAGGGTTCATGGGCAGGGTCTTTTTTTCTGATAAAATCCGAAATAGCCTCAAGCGCCGGAAACATATTAGCATGAGGTTCATCCTTAATCACATAGCCGGCAAATGCCGGATTATCCTTATATGTATTTATTACTTCGTTAATAATGACCGTATCAATGGAAACATCAGGCTTTAA
>CAYLJE010000261.1:0-1934 GCA_964383915.1 uncultured Rikenellaceae bacterium | reverse complement strand
GGCTGAGGAAATACAAGAGGCAATTGATAATATCAAAGGACTGAAGCAGAAAATAAAAGATGCCAATGCAGAGAGAGTATCGGATGTGGACGGCACATTACGCGGGCTGGAAGGGACGGCAGGCAGAATGTATTTTCAAATGCTCAGCAGTCTGCTTGCTGCACCGTATCAGTTTTCCGGCAGAAGTTTCCGGCCTGCCAAAGATCCTTTTAATGCCTTTTTGAATTATGCTTATGGAATATTATACAGCCGGGTAGAAAAAGCTTTAACCATAGCCGGACTGGATCCTTTTGTCGGGTTTATGCACCGCGATGACTATAATATGAAAAGTCTGGTTTTTGATTTTATTGAACCTTACCGGAGTATTGCCGACGAGGTGGTTTTCAGGATTTTTTCGGCTAAGAAACCCGGTAAAAAACATTTTGATGAAATCACGAACGGGATCTCATTGAACGCCGAAGGGAAAAACTTACTGATCGAACATTTTTTTAAGTTTTTCGAGGAGGAGAAAATCAGATATAAAGGGCGTAACCAATCGCGTGCCAATGCATTGCAAATGGATGCACATGTTTTTGCCAATAAACTGATCGGCAAGTAATGAAACGATCAATTATCATAATAAAAAGTTTAGGTTATGATTGCCTGGGTAATATATGACATAAAAAAAGACAAAGTCCGCAACAAAATAGCCAAGTTCTGTAAGCAGGCCGGCCTTTACCGGGTTCAGAAATCTGTGTTTCTTGGTACTTTGGAGAATAATGAAAAAGATACACTGGAATTGCAGATTGATGAATTGATCGATCCGGAGAATGATTCTGTTTATATCTTTCCCATGAGCAGGAACGAACTTAGACAAACCGTATTATTAGGGCAGGCCTTTGATAAAAAGCTGGTCACCGACCAGGTTAAAGCATTGTTTTTCTGATGTCTGTCACACCCTCACATATTATCGAATATTTGTTTTGTCCGCGGTTTACATATTTTGAATATGTAATGGGTATTCCCCAGTATGAAGAGCGGAATTACAAGGTAATGAAAGGGCGGAATATGCATGAATTGAAATTAATCAGGAATAAGGATTATATCCGGAAACGAATAGGGGCGGTGGAAAAATATCCGGATCAATACCTGACGAATGAACATCTGCGTGGGAAAGTTGATGAGGTACTTTTGCTGGAAGATCAAACCATGGCTCCGCTGGATTATAAATTTGCCAAATACGAAGAACGTCTTTATAAAACGTACAGGACCCAGTTATCTTGTTATGCTGTGTTGATAGAGGATAATTTTCATCATGAGGTAACCCGTGGCTATCTGGTTTACATAAGGAGTAAAAATAAGCTTGTTGAAGTTCCGGTTGATAATAAGGATAAGCAAATGGTGAGGGAGGCGGTGGACGAGGTAGAACAAATTATACAAGAAAATTTTTTCCCGAAAGCAACCAAATCAAAAGCAAAATGTGTAACTTGCACCTACAGGAACATTTGTATAAAGTAGCATGTTTTCTGACGGATAATTTATTTTTAAGGGCAGGGATGTCGTATATAAATTAGTGATAATGAGAAGTATGATGCTTCGGAAAAAGAAGAAAAAAGGGAGGAAGAAGGTTCTTTGACATGATGAAAATCAAAGAAATAAGATGTCTTAATAACAGGGTAAGAGGTTGTAATAATGCAAAATATATGAATATACGGCTTTCAGAGCCGATTCCATTAAAAGAAGGATTGAAACTTCCCAAATCCTGATAAGCAGAATCATCAGCATTACGCTTTCAGAGCCGATTCCATTAAAAGAAGGATTGAAACATACGTATACGTATAGATGTAATTAATTAATACGTATCTTTCAGAGCCGATTCCATTAAAAGAAGGATTGAAACTTTCTGAAACGCCTTCTGTCACCTTAACATATTCACACTTTCAGAGCCGATTCCA
>CAYLJE010000260.1:0-1938 GCA_964383915.1 uncultured Rikenellaceae bacterium | reverse complement strand
ACTTCGATTATACCGATGGGGGTCTCACGAAAAAGGGAAAAGAGCTGAAAGAATTTTATATCGCAGGAGCAGATAAAATATTTCATCCGGCCAAAGCAAAGATCAAAGACAAGATGGTGGTAGTTTTTAACTCAAAGGTGAAAAATCCCGTAGCTGTGCGTTTTGCATTTTCTGACACCGCCTTACCCAATTTGTTTAATAAAGCCGGTCTTCCGGCCTCAGCATTCCGTACAGATGATTGGGATATCAATATCAGGTAAAAAACATACTTGGTAATCGAAAACCATATACCTTATTTTTACATCTCAATTTTCCTGGATTTTAAAATCTGATAAGGAAGTATTAGAATCTTTAATAAAAGTTGTTTCTGTCATTCCACTAAGAATAGAGTGATTGATCCTATCCTCAGATTCAAGAATTCTGGATGATAATTCTTTTAAATCAAACTCTTTCTGAGCCATTTGTTTCTCAAAGTCTTCGTCTGATATTTTTTCCCTGTCAACGGCTTCAAAGAAATCTTTTTTTAATTGTAAAATATCTCTGGCCAGTTTTTCCTTTCTCTCTTTCAGATTGTAAATGTTCGTAAGTATTGTTTTTGCATCTGCATCTTTAATTAAATCAGACCAGATACTGATAGAATTAATACATTCTTCCTGTAACATTCTGCATTTTTCGATAATCTCTTCAAAAAAAGAATCGGCAAGTTCGTATGCCGGATTATTTTCGTCAAGTTTTTTAATATATATTCTGATTCTTTTTTCTGTTCTTAACAGATTGAAATAAATAAGTTTAAGATTTCTTATAGCGGACGCCCCACGATTTATTAGTAAATGTTCATCATGAAGATCAATCCATTTTTTTATAAAGACGGCCCCAATAATACCGGAGATAATAGCAATAAGCAAAATGGCAAATAAATGAATGTTAATATTTTCCGAGTGTTTAACAGAAGAGATCATTAGTAAAAGAAAAATACCTAGTATGATAATCCATGGATCGAGAATAATTTTAATAAACGTAATCCATCTGTCGTTAAGTCTGGTTTGTTTTTTCATGTTCGTAGTTTTTTCTTTGAATGAAAGATACAACATGTTAATATAAACTAAAAAATATCATTCAAATTTTGTGATAAGAAAAAAATTTGTAACTATATTACATACTATTGATTAATAATATTATAGCATATCAACAATATTGTATGTGAGAAATAGCTGTAACCTGATGTATCTATGGTTATTTAGGTTGGAATACCGATCTGTCACCGGTAACAGTGCAGGCAGCAAAAAATCCGGTAGCGCCTTCAGAAAGATTGCTGCTTATATTACCCGGCAGTACGTCAAAGATACTGCCACGCCAGGCTGTTTCAGAAAGCAGGGACCGAAGGTATTCCTGATAATCCGGAGCAAGGGAATATTTTTTTCGGTAAAGGATGGTTCCTGAAGGCATCTCTACTTCTTCAGACGCTGGTTTAAACAATGCGTTGGCATCTATATTGTGCAGGGTATAATGAGTGATTACGGCATGGGTTAAACGATCCGGCAAAGTATCATACCCCGGCAAAGAGGACCAGTCGGCAAAAATCTTAAGCATCGCCGGGATATTGCTTTCTTCAAAATCCAAAATATAAAGCGAATCATGGTTAGGCGAGGAATGATATCGCAGCGATTCTATCGGAGTGACCGGGACCATGGTTGTGATGGCTGAATATTCGTGATTATCAATGCGGATATATAAGATATATTTCTTGCCAAGTACACCCTGAACATTTGGGGCTGTCAGGTAAGTTCCGGGGGTGGCGGGAGATTCTGTCAGAGGATAAATATTTTCTCTGTCAGTGATGATTACAGTAGCTCCACTGACCGGGAGAGCTTTTTCGTTCAGGCTGGTAAAAGTGCGGGAGAGCTTAACCTGGTGTGCCTTACGCTCATTGGTGATCAT
>CAYLJE010000259.1:0-1939 GCA_964383915.1 uncultured Rikenellaceae bacterium | reverse complement strand
TACATGCGCGAGCCTGTGCCGCCGGCGAGGATGATTCCTTTCATGTTTGATTTTTCCTGATATGATTTTTGTAAAATGGAGGTTGAAATAGTTAAGCAGTGTGGTTTGGGGTTGTTAGTTTATTCAGACACGGATTAACACCGATTTACACAGATTTGAACTTATGCTGTTGATAAGCTTCTGCCACCCGTATTTTGTCGCCCCGTATTTTCTTCCAATCGCTGATAAAAGCAAACGGAATGAGCGTTTACTGGATGAGTTTGCACTGCATTTACACCGCATTTGCACCGCATTATTTAATGACATAATAGGTCCCTCTACCAACACCTTTTTTATCAATTAAGCCAAGAGATTTTAATTTGGATAGTTCCCTGAGAGAAGTATCATTGGAAACGTTAAGTAAACCTGAACACTCTCCCGTTGTTATTCTTCCATTCTTCCTGATATGGTCTATTATTATTCTCTGTCTCTCATTCAGGACATATTTTTCTTCCTCAAACTTTTCTTTTGTTGAGAACAAAGTCACAAGAGTGCTGTTTTTAGTGGATTTTATTTCAGGCATTTCAGGATTTAAAGGATGCTCGTTGTGTTCCTTGATAATTTTATCCCAACCCTCTCCTAATTCTTCGATATACTCAACCTTAGCCAGAACTTTTGTAATTATTGGGTTTCTGGAGTATTGTTCAGAAACGATGTTCTCCGGAGTGATCCATTCCGGCAAACCCCCAATGCTATAAAATTCAATCTTATCATCAAACATTTTAATTATAATTTTACCACCTTGATCTGCATAATCCCGGTGACAAACGGCATTGGTAATTAGTTCTCTCATAGAAAACATTCCATATTCAGGGATATCCCTTCTCCTGACCTCTCCTGGAACTAGTTTTGACATCAGGGCAGTATGTTCAACAAGATAATTATTACAATTATCAATTTGTTGAAATAAATTTCCTGTAAACTCTTTGTAATCTAACTTCTCCCCAGAGACCCCTTTCCCTTTATATCTTCCCAGAGCAATATATGCATTAACAAAAAATTCTTGAGGACTTTTGCCAAATAACAGGATTCCCGCATTCGTTGGTTTATCTTTTTTTATACAACCCAATGATCTTAACAAATTCACTGGTTTACTCTCAATTATCTTTTCAGATGTTTTTTCATACATGGCAATAAAGTCTTCTCTTACAAATTCCCAATCTATATCCTCTAATGTGGCATCCTCACAAATTTGCTTATCCCAATAACCTTTCTTTTTTTCCATGATTAACCTTTCAAGTTCTTCAGGAGGTATTACAACGTTTTCAGTCCCCACTCTTTTATGAGCAATCCCATTCAGGTAATATGGTTTATCCCCTCCTTCTCTCACCTTAACCTCAATCACTTTCTTCCCTTGAATTTCTAAAACTTTTACCTCCGGAATTACCTCTGGTTTTATCTTCTGCCTGATTTTTTGTGATATTGACTTTAAGGTTTGATCAGAAACCTCCTGCCCGACAACCTTTCCATTATCAATTCCAAAATAAACCCTCCCTCCTTCATGATTCAAAAAGCCACAGATGGATTTCAATGCTTTCTCCACTTGCGCAGTTGATTTTTTAAATTCTATTGTTTCAGATTCCTCCTTTTCAATCATTTCCTTTACATTCATAGATACACCTGGTTAAATCCAATAAATTCTACTATATATGACCTGATTATGCCTGCACATCCGGTGATCATAACCATCATGTTACGCCTCATCTGATTGTTTTATCTTCTGCACCATCACCCCAGCCCGGAGCAGACTCTCGAACGTCCCTGCATCGCTCCAGTATCCGTCCAGCACCTTATACCCCATCCGCCCCTCTCTGATATAATAATTGTTCACATCCGTAATCTCGAGTTCACCCCGCGCCGATGGCTTCAGCGTCCCGATCACATCGAACACATCCGAACC
>CAYLJE010000258.1:0-1955 GCA_964383915.1 uncultured Rikenellaceae bacterium | reverse complement strand
TTAAAACAGTCATTTACAAAAGTAAACTCCTTGATTTTCAAAACTTCGCAAGCCTTGAACTCGAACATTCTGAATCAAACACTGACTTTATGGACGGACACTAATTAACTCTTCAGCCTTTTTATCTGTCCCATTTACCGGAGCAATAATAAATCCTCCCACTGATTCGGATCTGAAAATATCAATATATAATTGTTCTTTTCTCTCATTCTGAGAAAAATTACCAATGACTACAGCAAATCCATCTTTGTAAACCGAACTCATCAATATAAAACGGGTTTTTAATATCAGGTAAAATCAATCCGATCAGTTTGCTCTTATTGATTTGACTTCTTAATCGCTGAGCCACCCTGCTGGGTTTATAATCTAATGCTTTTATTACTTTATCTACACGTAATGCTGTTTCTGGATCAATCTTTCCTGACTCGTTGATTACTCTGGAAACGGTGGTTGTTGACACTCCTGCTTGTTTTGCTACGTCTTTTTAAATTCATTTTTAATAATCTATATGTAAACGTTTACATCAAAAATATACAACAAACTTTTAAAAAAATTTTGAAATAAACGGATTATCAGTATTACATCACTGTAAATAAGCACTATATGTATGCGGGATTCCTGCGTGAACATCTCATTAACCGGAAAACAAAAAGACTTCCAATCAGTTTTATGTTAAAGGTTTGTCTATTTCCCCCCTTTTAGTTTCTGTATTTCCTTATAGTGGCTGATCGTCATTTTTTCGATCCTTTCACGGGTGTTTTTCCGGTAAGACCCGAATTCATCTTTCAGCTCATTCAGGTCTTTTTTCAGTTGTATGGTGACGATGCGGTCCCGCTTATACATAAGTAATAAAATAATTAATAAAGCAACCAATCCGGCAATGATCCCCCACATAAGGATATTGTAACTGATCTTGTTCATTCGGATGCCCAGAATAACCAAGCTGTTTTTTGTGCGGGTCACTTCTTCCAGATCATTTTTTGTTTTTGTTAGAATGGTTTTCAGAGAATCTATTTCCCTGTTAAGCTTTTGTTGTTGCCTGTTTAATTCCGCAATGGTCAGTTTAGCTCCGGAGAGGGAGTCTAAAGCATTGGTCTTTAACTTTTGAAAAATATCTTCCCGGACGGCCCTAAAGTTATTATATATCCTTGTTTTTTTTTGGATATAGTTAATCTGGTTTTTCAGGGTGGCCGTATCCATAACCGTAGCGATGGATTGTGCCCGGATTCCTTGTGAGCAGCCGGCAATCAGAAAAAAAACAATAAACATTCCCGGGAGGTAGTATGTATATTTTTTCATGGTTTGTATCTGTTTTTTGTTTTTGGAAGGCTCAATACTTATCAAACGGGGGAAATAGAAAATAATTATTTGCCATGATCTTTTAATTGCCATTTCGGAAACCATATGTCCTTTAGGCAGGGTCATCTGATTATCCGGGGAAACAGGTTATTCATGAAACGGTCCGGGAAAGCATTATATTTTCTTAAAATACTCTATTTTCCCGTCCGCATAAGAAGCCACTTTATTGATCAATTGTTTCCTTTTCTCACTACTCAATTTCCTGAAATTACGTGCCGGTTCAATTTTCTCTCTTATATAAGTGGCATTTTCCGCTCCGGTAATCAGTACACTTATAGGCAGGGACCAGGCAAAATATAAAGCATCCCTGATGCCGATTTGGTCAGGTATGAGCGGATGATCGCTGTGCCAGTGTGCTCTTTTCTTGTCTGCAAAAAATCTGCCATCAGCCAGGGTCTTCATGGCTAATATGCCCATATTACGTTTCATGACCACAGGCATCACCTGTTTGATGAAGCTGTGATAGCTGGGGTCAAGGACATTTACAGGCATCTGGCAAGTATCGAAAACATCAGACTCCTTCGTTAACTTCAGCATCCTCAGGTGTGCGGCAGGATTTTGATGACCTGTGAAGCCAATATATCTGACCTTGCCTG
>CAYLJE010000257.1:0-1971 GCA_964383915.1 uncultured Rikenellaceae bacterium | reverse complement strand
GTTATGGCGGCAAAGATAAGGAAATAAGTAAAAAGTAAGAAGGCAGAAGGCAGAAATGGTACAGAGCGCAGGGCGCAAAAAACAGGACCCAACCTGACAGTGTCCGGAGGATCCAAGCCATTGAAATCATATCCGACTTCCCGGGCTGCCTGCTCCACTTCCTGGGCGATAAGAAAATGCCCCGATTTGTTAAAATTCTGTGGTAATTCTACAGCTCCTCTCTTACTCAAATATAAGGTATCATTGCTGACACTGAGTGTTTGTATTTCATTGGCGGGATCGCCATCCGCCTCCGTGGTAAGATAGCCGGCATCATTGGTAAAGGCACTGACGTTGACGGGAGCATTAGCCAGGTGTTTTCAGGATTTTTTGGTTATCAAAAACCTTCAGGAAATAAAGGCCGGGTTTTTCTTTCTCCATCGGGATGGAGATTTCTTTGGCGGTTATTTCCCGGTTACTGATAAGTTTTCCGTTGAGATCAAATAAGGCTGCCGTAAGATTTCCCGGTGGGACATTTTTCATCTTCAAGATCAGATGATCGGCTACAGGATTAGGATAAACGGTGCAGGTCAGAGTAATGCCGGGATATTCTTTTTTACCGGTAACGACATAAATCTCATAAGGAATCTGGACACCCTGTAAAACGTTTGTACCATTCCCGTTCAGTGTTTGCTGTGCAATCTGTCCCACCGTGTAAGTGAGGGTTCCTCCTGTACCGGTGGCTTTCCCTCCGGTTGCAGGCAACGTCTGTTGTGCCTGTAGTACGGTAAGGCCGAAGGTTAGAAAAAACAATAAAATAATTGAAAATCGGTTGAAGTGTTTCATATGAAATGGAATGATTAAGTTATAATATGCAATTAAATGGGTGTTTTCTCCATTGATAATATTATTTCTCCGGGCTTTTGACCAATATTAGCGAATAATCAGGTAGTTGTCAAGCTATATTTGACAAAAACATACTTATTTTCCGCTAAAAGAGAATTTCCCGACGGACAATTCCTGTTAAAAATCATTACTTTTAGCGTTTCAGAAAGAATCACGAAATGTTCCGTCATCCTAAAAAATCATTGAGCCAAAACTATCTGCTGGATAAAAATATTGCGCGGAAGATTGTAGATTCAATAAAAGCAGAAAGTGTGGACCGGATTTATGAAATCGGACCGGGTCATGGCATCCTGACAGAATTTCTGGAGGAGAGATTTGGAGAAAAACTTTTCCTCATTGAGATTGACAAACATTCGGTAGATTTTCTGAAACAGCAGTTTTCTGAGCTTAAAGAAAGAATACTGCAAGAGGATTTTTTAAAATTCGAATGGGAGACCAGGGAGAATGAAAAAGTAGCTTTGATCGGAAACTTCCCTTATCATATTACCAGTTCGATTTTTTTCAGGGTTTTGGAATACAGGGAGGTGGTTACAGAAGTGGTGGCGATGATCCAGAAAGAGGTAGCCGAGCGATTGGTGAGTCACCCGGGGACAAAGAAATATGGATTGCTTAGTGTACTGTTGCAGACTTTTTATCATATTGAATATTTATTTACCGTGGGTGAGCAGGTATTTTACCCCCGTCCCAAAGTAAAATCTGCGGTTGTACGATTGACAAAAAATGAAAAGAACGACCTTCCCTGTTCTGTAGAAGTGTATATTTCTTTGGTAAAAAAAGCTTTTAACCAACGGCGGAAGACCCTGCGTAATGCACTGAAAGGATTTATCCCTGATAACTTTTTATCCATGAAAACCCTGAATAAAAGAGCAGAACAGTTATCAGCAGAGGAATTTGTGGCACTGTGCCGGGAGGTGAAAGGCTAAAACTTAAAAACTTCCTTTTTGGTTTCCTGTCAGCATAAAATCTGAAACCTGTTCCCGGTTCGCTGCTCAACGATCAACGGTCAACAATCATCCTTCTAAAATGTTGATGCCATGGCTTCCACAGGATTCAGGCGGGAAGCGCTGTATGCCGGGGTGTATCCGG
>CAYLJE010000256.1:0-2037 GCA_964383915.1 uncultured Rikenellaceae bacterium | reverse complement strand
CCTTCAGGAAGCAAGACCTTCAATCTTATATTTTTCTCTTCGGTTATGTTCCCCTTAATATCAACCTTGTAATTTACCAGGTGAACAACTATTCTTGATTTCTCAGGCTGGATTAACGGGTGACATTCCACCGTGTAAGGAGCAAGGCACTGAACAGGATAACTCCCACCGGCTGCCCATTGTACCAATTCTCCAAATACCTGGTTAAGGGATACAAGTTTAGCAGCAGTCACAAAGGCCAGATCTTTGAATATGACTACTTTTTCCCGCCCTGTCGTAGGAAGGGAGCCATACGCCTCTGAAGGAATAAAAATCACCCGGCCTTTCCCGTACTCGTTCTTGCTGATTGCATTTACACCAAGTGTCTGATCTATTGATGGGTCCATATGCCCCCAGGGTTCCATACCCTCAAACAGGCGACTGAGACCTAATTTTTTTCTCATCCTACCGAATTCATCGTATTTTGAAGATGCTCCAAGGGACAATAAACCACCACCGTTTTCTACATATTTTTCAAATATATTTATTTTTTCATCGCTCATCATCGGAACGTCAGGCAAAATGACAAGATCATATTTTTCCAAAACTTCAGGCTTTACATCATCATCCACGATCATAACATGAGGAATCTGCTCATCTAAAAGCATGCGTGAGACTGCCATGGCGTAAGTCTTGTATCCTGCATAGGCCTGTTCTGTTGAAATAAGCAAAGCCACGTTGGTATAAGGTTTCGATCCGACAAATAGATCCTCGTTTTTAGCAAGAAAACTGTTGTATTCGCTCACTCCCTTAACTATATCTTCCGCGGCTTTTTCACGTTCATCCCCGTACCCCTCCCAAACAGGCTGGTAAACAAAGGATACCTGATTAGCGTTGCATTCAGCAATGGAAAGTTTAACCAGGGGATTTAAAGCAGCTAAAGGATTATGGGCATCAGGACTCATACTTCCCAGGTAACCGTCGTAAACAGCAGGTATTCCATGGGAAGCAGCGATACTGTACTTTAGCACAGGTGAGTTAGTTATCTTATAGTCCGGTCCTCCCCGTGGGTACGCATCATATTGACCCTCAATAAAAATATAACTCAAGCTCTTAGCCCACTCCTCAATGGGACCCACTGCATAGTTGAATGCCCGATAGGGATCCCCTTCCCAAAGACAGGCATTATCGGTCAGGATAAACCCCGGCTTAAGGCTGTCGCCATAAGCCCTGAGCTCTTTAAGATGCTCTGTGTAGTCCAGGGCCCTGAACCTCTTCCACTCGGTAACCAGAGGATTTTCAGTATTTAAAAGCCTCTCCTCCATAAACTTCCTGGGATCGACCTCAGAGACATCGTGAACACCAAATATCTTAACCAATTCATCCGGGCTATAATTATTTTTCAAGTACATTCTGAATTTGGCGTTACAAATAGGACAATAACAGAAGACCGGCGAATCATCTATGAAGATACCGTCAAAACCCAATTCTAATTTGAGCTTGATTGCCCCCCGAACGTACTGTTCTACCGCCGGATGATTATAACAGACAGCGCTCTCAAGCATTCCTCCTTGAAGCGCTTTATGATATACACATGGTTTTCCCCGGGAATCAAGCCTCGCCCATTGAACCGGATCAACAGGTCGGGGACCAAAGTAATCTTTATACTTGTCCCAGCGATTATCATAAAAATCGAAGAAAAGAGTTCTCTTTTCAGGATCTCCGTGAATTCTCGTGGTCGCCAGATAAGAGATGACCAAAATTCCCTTGCTGTGAAGGTCACGAATATACTGACTAAAGCTAACCATCTGGTTTCCAGACATTTTACTCTCATATAAACTATCATTAAGGCTAATTCTGTTGCTTGTATGTACCAGCGTTGTTCTGGTCAGCATCTCCATGGAGATATTCGCAGGTTTACTCCAGTCTTGAAAAAAATCCATAAGATATCGTAATTTTCCATATTGCAATATTTCCTCAGAAGTCGGTTTCATTTCCTGACAAAAGCTGTTGGTAGTCCATATAGACATAGTTAACAGAACGAGCGATAATAATAAT
>CAYLJE010000255.1:0-2048 GCA_964383915.1 uncultured Rikenellaceae bacterium | reverse complement strand
CCTTGTTTTCTTACGGAAATTAATCCAGGCCCTCTTTTGGCCCTTCCGGGCCACTTGTATAAAATTCATTTTTCTTCATCACAGCATATTAGTAAGATACTGCGTCGGAAGAGCGTTTTGTTAAGCCGGTACTATTTGCCAACAATTCTCCTTTTATCTTTCTGTATTGTATTGACAGACCATCGGTTTCTATATACCGGCTCAGATAGCTGACCACGGTGATCCGGCGGTCATATTGAAAAATGACACCCGCTTTTTGAAGCACATATTCCAGAGAAATATAGGAAGGGGAATATAAACGGCATGCCAACTATTCAGGGTCATAGCCGGGTTTTGTATACATGCCCTTACGGGGATTTTGCTTCCCCTATAAATCATTCACAAAATCTTCAAAAAGCAGGATTTTGCGGGTATTTTCTTTCTTAAAAACCAGATGTTCAAAATCTCTGCTTTTATTCGTCAGGTCCACCTTTTTAAGGATCTCTCCAAATGCTTTTTTCAGTCCGGACATATCAGTAATACCCCATTTATCCGAAAGAAAGGAGAAATCAGGTTTTGTTTGGTTCATCAGGAACATTACATCGTAAAAATCCCGTCCTTTCTGTCTTGATAACAGCGCAGATATTTTCATGGCACACAAGACCTCATCAGCAGGAACCGTAAATTTAAAGTAAAAACCACAACCTTTAATGGTACTCAGCTTCTTTTCATAAGAAATTTCCTGATCCTGGCTTTCAATTTTAATCAGGAACCGTTCCTCACGATAACCGGATAGTCCCAGTTCAAAAAGTAACTCCGGGAAATAAATATTTCTTCTGAATGCCTTTAACTTATCGTTGGGTTTATCACGTGCTTCCGCCCTGAATCCATAACGCTGTAAAAACAGAATGACATTGTCTGTCATCTTAATAAACTCATCATCAGAGAGATCCTTGCAATCAAAGTCCAGGTCTTCTGAAAAACGGTCTATGCCTTTCACCAGCCGGAGGTTCGTACCTCCTATGAGCACGATCTTTTTTATAAAGGGTGTTACAGCCAGATAATCCAGGATCAATAATTGCAGGTATTCTTTGATCATGTATTTACGCAGATCCCGTCTCTCCCAGAGAAAGGGCGGAAAATAATTTTTTAGTAATCCGGGCTGAATCATAGCTTATAACATTTTAACAATACATTGGTTCTTTTCTCCAGCGCCTTGTTTTCAAAACGCATCAACAATTTCTGTAACCTGTTTACATTAATAATTTCCCGGAGTATATCTGTATCAAGGCGTAAATCAAGCATATCTGCTTCTGAATTATAGAAAGGATATAAATAAAGCAGGTCAAGAAGCGCTTTTTCAGGACTCGCTATCAATATGGTTCTATCCTTTAAAAAGGGCAGATAATCGAATCCTGTAAACCGTTTACTGCTGATCTTTTTATAAGAGAAACTGCCCAGATCATTCTCTATACCGGCTGTTTTACGTGTGCTGACGCTGGTTATACGGGCAACAGCCTCCGGGATAAGTCCATAAAAAGAGAGGGCCGTGTGCAGACTGACACAGGAGGGCCGGTACATTCTGTTAGCCAAATAAAGAGCAAGGTCAGGGGTATCTGAAAGTTCCCTGAACGTATAATAACTATTTCTCAATCTGATCAGGTATCTTTTTTTTACCCAACGTGTCAAATTGTTTTTGTCAAAACCCGGATACCATGCGTATATTTGATTTGACGTAAAACAAACCTGGTCAATAAACTCATTCCGGAAATCCTGATAAACCATTACATTTCTATTTTTCCGTAAATATAATGAAAAATGGAAATATGAATGGAATATTGGAAGGATGGAAGAATGGAATGCTTCGCCCGTATGCTATTGCTTGCGCGCTTTCAGCGCTTAATCTCCTCAAATCTCAAATCGTTAATCTGCATTCGTTAATCGCAAATCGTTGTCTATTTAATGCGGCTGTTAAATCCTTCACTTTGTTTTTCTTTTTGACCTTTCGACCCCTTTGACCTTTCGACTCTTTGACCCTTTCACCCGGGTCAGTTTCACCGGAATTTACA
>CAYLJE010000254.1:0-2057 GCA_964383915.1 uncultured Rikenellaceae bacterium | reverse complement strand
CAAATTCCTTTGGCCTGTTCATTACCAATGACATGAGTCACTATCTTGTCTCCGCATAATTCGACCGATGAGATAGCTCCTGTGGTGGCCCGCATGCCCATGTGTATATTGGTCCCTTCAAAAGCCGGACCGGCAGCCGTAGAAGCACAAAGAATACGGTCTTTGTTCCCTACGACAATTTCACCGTTCGTTCCCAGGTCCACCAGAACGACGGGCTCCTTGCTTTCTGCCAGGCCGGTGGCCCTGATCCCGGCCAGGATATCACTGCCGACAAAACTACCCAAGACAGGAAGAAAGACAATCTCAGTATTTCCATTTGATAAAACCTTAAACTCCCCGGGGGTAAAATTTTGTGCCCCCTTCTCTGCAGCCTCAAAGGGATAAGCAGATAACGGGGTTACATCAATGCCTGAAAAAAGATGGTGCATGACGGTATTGCCCACCACCACGATCCTTTCCGGTGAAACACCTCCCGCTTTGCGGATCATGCGATTGACCATGGTTGTGAACTTCTCCCTGATGATACGGGTGAGTATATCCTGCTGTTTTTTCAAAACAGCATATTCTATCCTTGAAATAACATCTGCTCCGTATTTGGCCTGCGGATTCAAGGCCGTTTCCACACCGACTACTTCTCCCGTTTCCAGATTTAGTAACTGTGCCACCAGGGTGGTGGTACCCAGATCAAAAGCAATCCCATAACCTTTCTGTGGTTCAAAACGAAAAACTGTACTGTCGGCCAGGATAAATGTTTCAAATTGTCCGATTTCCAACGTTACATCTCCGGTTACATGGCTTTGACACGCCAGCCGGTAATCATGTGTAATCCCCAGATGATCCAGAAGGTGACGATGTTCCTCGTCAAAAGACACGTCTCCTTTCAGCGGACGCACCCGGCATCCACCACACAGCCCTTTGCCACCACAGGGAAATTCCACCCCATAAGAAAAAAGAATATCCTTGAGCGGAGTACCTTCCGGTACTTCTATTTTCTTTCCCAACGGCTCAAGACGTACCGTAACCAGTTTTTTCATACCGTGTCCCGGAGATTATTTCAGTGAAAGGAGAAATGTTTTAAGACACCAGGGAATCCAGGAACGTTACAGCTCCATTCGGATCCGGCGAGTAAAAATCAGCTCCAATCTCATCACAGTATTCCTTAGAAAGTGGAGCGCCTCCCACCATAACAATAGTATCCGGCGATTCCTCCTTTATTTTTGCTGTTATACCACGCATATTGACCATCGTTGTTGTCAGCAATGCAGACATGCCGACAATGGCCTCCGGGTTTTTCTGTAACTCATCCCTGAATCGTTCAAAAGGAGTATCCGATCCAACGTCAATCATTTTCCATCCGGCCCCCTGTATCATCATAGCCACCAGGTTCTTCCCGATGTCATGCAGATCTCCCTGCACGGTTCCTATGATAACTGTTCCTTTCTGTTTCACTGAACCGGACAGAAAAAACGGTTCTATATGTCTCATGGCTGCTTTCATGGCTTTGGCAGCCATCAGCATCTCAGGAACAAATGCCCGGCCAGCACTGAAATCATCTCCGATCAGATGCATTCCCTTGATCAGGGCTTTCTGCAAAACCTCATCGGGGGAATATCCCATTTCCAATGCCTGGGCCGTTAGTTCATCCGCACCGATTTCATCTTTTAAATCCGGAGGATAAGGACAGGCTTTATCTGCTTTCCCGCGTTTTACAGCCAGGGTAAGTCTTTCCAGAATATCAGTTTTCATATTTTACGCTTAAATTTTAAAAAAAATGTTCGAGCACCAAAAATAAATATTTATTTACAAACAAATCATAAACCACCCTATTTTTAAGACAGCTATAGTTATTTTCTTCTATAAACCAAGGCATTAATATCTTTTTTGTTCTCACCAGTTACCAGGCTGATGATCCAGGCAAAGTTTATGCCAGCCGAAAATCCAATAAATCCATACAAAAGAAAAGATAAAGGAGTAAAAAATTTTATATACAGCAGCAGTATTGTCCCCAGGATAAATCCCCATAAAGCGGCCCGGGCATGGATTCGCGGGAAGAATAT
>CAYLJE010000253.1:0-2061 GCA_964383915.1 uncultured Rikenellaceae bacterium | reverse complement strand
TAGATGAATCGGAGGAAATGGAAGAAGCAGGGAAGCCCGGTATGATCACAAAGAAACCTTCCGGGAAACCACCCGAAGATCCGGCCCAAATGACGTTAGACCTGGAATAAATTCTGTCGTGAAGATATTTTTAATCGGTTTTATGGGCTCGGGGAAAAGCACGCTGGGGCAGCAAGTGGCGGCCAGAGCAGGTTTTCACTATGTGGACCTCGATGAGGTCATTGAAACAAATACCGGAGAGACTGTTGCAGCATTGTTTACAAAGAACGGGGAGGAATACTTCAGGGTCCTGGAACATGAAATTTTACGCAGGGTCACGGATGTCAAAGATACGGTTATCTCATTGGGTGGGGGAACCCCCTGTTTTTTCGATCACATGACCCTCCTGAACAAGGCCGGCATAACCATTTATCTGAAATATCCACCGGAGATCCTTTTCAGACACCTCAAAGAAGAACCGGACAAAAGACCTCTGATTTCCGGAAAGACAGACGATGAATTGCTGGATTATATTACACGCACACTGAAAAAACGGGAACCGTTTTATGCCCGTGCAAAACATATCCTCACATACCCGGATATTTCAGTTAAGATAATATGCGAGACAGTGAGGCTCTGATTTTCCCACTTCCGTCCTGGTTCCGGCTTGTCCGGGACAGGTTATGCATCCTTTACAGACTGTTCATATTCCTCCTGGATGGATTTAATTTTTAAGGCACTCGCATGGAGGGCTTTGGTTTCATCTTCATTCAAATGAAGGGGTAAGGTGTCCACCAGCCTGGTGCCCCGGATCAGATGAGGCATAGAGAGGCATACATTCTGTATCCCGCTAATCTCCTTCAGCGGAGTGCTAATGGTTAAGATAGCCTTTTGGTTATGTGTGATCGCATTGACGATATGTGCTGCAGAGGCACCGATGCCGTAATAGGTAGCTCCTTTTCCCCGTATGATTTGGTAAGCAGCATTACGTACCTGATCGTCAATCTTGTTTTTCGTCGCTTTATCGAATGGTACAGAACGAAGATCAAAGAACTCGGCCAGTGGCAATCCTCCTATATCTACTATGGACCAGGTCAATACTTCCGAGTCTCCGTGTTCTCCAATTACATAACCGTGGACATGCTGGGGATCGACCTCCAGGTATTGACCCAGCAATGAGCGGAAACGGGCTGTATCCAGTGTGGTTCCCGTTCCAATGACATGACTTGGCGATACCCCGGCACGGACAGCATACCGTGCAGCTATATGTGTCATAATATCTACAGGGTTTGTGGCAATAAGTAAAATGGCCTCAGGAGCGTTTTGCAATATGAAGGGAATGATCTGACTATATATTTTACTGTTTTTACCAAGAAGCTGAATTCTGGTTTCTCCCGGTTTCTGATTTACCCCGGCAGCGATCACCACCACGACGGCATCACTGAGATCAGCATATGTTCCCTGTCGTACCACTGCTGGATGACTGAAAGGGATCGCATGCGACAGATCCTCTGCCTCTGCCATGGCCCGTTCCCTGTTAATATCAACCAATACAATTTCCGAAGCTGCTTTACGGAACAACAAAGCATAAGCAATCGTTGATCCGACAAATCCTGTACCTACAATTCCTATTTTCATGTGTGCTAAATTTTAAAACAGTATATTTGAATCCCAGTATAAAAAGGTCGACACAAAGTTACGATATTTTTTATCCTTTCAGGTGGTTAATAAGTTGACCTTGTAACAAGCTGATATGCAGTGCATTAAAAATTTATCAACAATCTCGTAAAATACTGATAATCAGGGTGTAAAATGTTTCACGTGAAACATATATATTTGATAATCAAGAATATAATATTTATCTTTATTATTGAAAAATAAATACGGGAAACATGTTTAAAAGAAATGATCAGCCAAAATTATTCAGTTTTGAGACAGAGCTCATATATAAATTTGAAAAAGTATTATTTTTTAGGTGCCATATTTTTTAAGCACATAAATGATTGAACTGGCCTTTTCCATATGGGAAAGCCCTTTGAGATAAGCTAACTTCCCTATAATAAGACCGGAGATAAAATAGAG
>CAYLJE010000252.1:0-2110 GCA_964383915.1 uncultured Rikenellaceae bacterium | reverse complement strand
ATTTTAATGATTCTGGACGGATGGGGCGAAGGAGACCATTCTAAAGCAGATGTAATTTATCAGGCCAATACACCAAACACAGATCGTTTGAAACAACAATATCCGCATGCTCAATTAAGGACATCAGGAGAGGATGTCGGACTCCCTGAGGGTCAGATGGGAAACTCGGAGGTAGGTCATCTCAACATCGGTGCCGGAAGAGTCGTTTATCAGGATCTGGTGAAGATAAACAAGGCCGTCAAAGAGGGGAGTATAGAACAGAACCCTGTGCTTACCGAAGCATTTCAATATGCCGGAGACAAGGGGAAAAGCGTGCATTTTATCGGGCTTGTATCTGACGGTGGAGTGCACTCTCTCGATAAGCATTTGTATAAGTTATGTGATATCACCGGCAAGGCTGGTCTTGACAAAGTGTATATCCATGCCCTCACCGACGGGCGGGATACCGATCCGCACAGCGGAGTGGGATACATGAAAAACTTACTGGATCATCTGGAGAAGTCCAACGGACAGGTGGCAACCATTACAGGGCGTTATTACACCATGGACCGTGACAAAAGATGGGAGCGGGTCAAAGCGGGATACGATGCGATGGTCTATGGAAAAGGGAAACCGGCTACCGACTTGATAAAAGCTATGCAGGAATCATATGATGAGGGGGTAACGGATGAGTTTATCAAACCTATCATTCATGTCGATGATGCAGGGAAGCCGGTGGGGACCATCCGACCCGGGGATGTCGTAGTGTGTTTTAACTTTCGCACCGACCGTCTGCGGGAGATTACCATTGCCCTGACACAGCAGGACTTGCATGAACACGGGATGCATACTATTCCTCTGCATTATCTGACAATGACCCGTTATGATGATTCGTTCAAAGGAATACATATCATTTATGATAAGGAAAATGTTAAAAACACCTTGGGAGAGATCGTATCCAAAGCGGGTAAAAAACAGATACGTATCGCTGAGACGGAAAAATATGCCCATGTAACCTTTTTCTTTTCCGGAGGAAGAGAAAAAGAATTCCCCGGAGAGAAACGGATCATGATCCCTTCACCCAAAGTGGCTACGTATGATCTGAAACCGGAGATGAGCGCTTATGAGGTAAGAGATGCTATCGTGAAAGAGCTGGATAAAAAGGAGGCGGATTTTGTGTGTCTTAATTTTGCCAACGGGGATATGGTCGGACACACGGGAGTGTATGAGGCCATTAGAAGAGCGGTAGAAACGGTGGACGCCTGTGTGGGAGAAGTAACGGATGCTGTCCGGCGGAACGGTTATGAAGCAGTCATCATTGCCGACCATGGCAATGCCGATCATGCTGTAAATGCGGATGGAACTCCCAATACAGCCCACTCTTTGAATCCTGTTCCGATTATTGTTTTTTCTGACAGGGTCGCTACCGTGAAAAACGGAATCCTGGCTGATGTGGCGCCGACCATCCTCACGCTGATGGGTATGCCTGTGCCTGAAGAAATGACGGGCAGAGCTTTGGTTCTTTTTAAATAGGTTTGCCTTTGTTAAAGTTAGAAAATACACTGGTCAGCCTGGATGTCATCGAAAAACGGTTCGTATGTGACCTGGAACGGTGTAAAGGGATGTGTTGTGTACACGGCGACTCCGGTGCTCCCCTTGCAAAAGAGGAGGGGAAACAGCTTGCACAACTTTATGAGCAAATCGAACCGTACCTGCGGGAAGAAGGAAAGGAAGCCATACGCATACAGGGGACATCGATGATTGATGCCGACGGCGACTTGGTGACTCCGCTGATTGAGGGCAGGGAGTGTGCTTATACTACCATTGAAAACGGAATATATAAATGTGCTATTGAGAAAGCCTGGCAGGAGGAAAAGATTAACTTTCGCAAACCTGTCTCCTGTCACCTGTTCCCGGTACGGCTGAAAGAGTTCAGAGATTTTACGGCTGTGAATTTTGAATTCTGGCACGACTGCCGGCCTGCCATGGAACTGGATCAGAAAAAAGGTGCCCGGGTGTATGAATTTCTGGAAGAGGCACTGACCCGGAAATTCGGGAGGAAATGGTATCTTGAGCTTAAAGAGGTCGCTAAAGCTTATCTGAAACAAAATGAAACTTTAAGACATTAAAA
>CAYLJE010000251.1:0-2118 GCA_964383915.1 uncultured Rikenellaceae bacterium | reverse complement strand
TTGTTTTGTAGTGTGATACAGTACAGATACGTGCAACTCGAATTACCAGAGAGCCATAATTTTTAGATCCCATGGTCTACAGTATTTATTCGTCTCTTTGAAGTAAATAAATCCATTTAAAGCTACAGTACTAACAATAAGTGTTTTAGGCATGTCTTTTCGATTTCCTATATATTCAACTTTTACACCCGGTTTAATACCTTTAGACTCTGCAGTTTTAAACGATTTTAACTCAATCGCATCTGCAATTTCTGCGGAAAGAACTCTAAAAGTTTTTCCGTTAGTAGGGATCCCCATCGATGCAGCTAAAGCAATTTGTTTCGGGGTTGGTTGACGAAGTTTCATCACATCCCTCTTTCACTCTTCTCCTGCATTAATTCAACTTCAACCAACACATGACCCTCCAGACCTCCGCGTATTTCACGATAGCCTCCCGAAGCCCCATCCGCGCCACCCCGCAATAAATTCCGAGGCATCCGTGGGGCTCGGAGGTCAGGCGGTGGGATGAGCGCGGACGGAGGTGGGGTGGGCGGACATGTGTTCGTTGAGGGTAATGCATGGTTTGGTTATCGTTTTCGACGTTTGTGAACTATAAAAGCATTTTTTAAAAATACTATGGGTTTATATTTTTACCTCATCCTGATTGACTAACCCAATATATACCTGAGTTTATATCGATAGGAGTTGTATTTGCTACTCTTGCGAGATGTCTCTGGATGTCCACGCTTATCTTTTCATGATATTCAAAACCAAATATCTCTTTCCATACATCTTCAACGACCTTTCCACTTGGTAAAGGAACTTTGAATGTATCAAAATCGAATCTCAAATAATAAAGAACTTTAAAAAATGCTCCAAAGTACCACTTTCCAACAAATCCATTTTTATCACATTCTGTACGAAATTTCTCCACAAATTCGTCTAAATTGTTTGTTAACTCATCTTTTAATTTTGTTAATGGGTTTGCATCACCAACAATGACTTTCAGGCTAACGAAGATCGATGCAAAATTTTTTCCTGAAGGAGGGAATTCTGGATAAGGTGCACTATTGAATTTCTTTGCTGCAGTATCGAAATCATCATCATAATCGAAAAAATTTCGCAGATCAGATGCCTTAGCTCCAATATTCCCCCTAAGTATCACCGTTTGAAGAGCAATGTGTACAATCGCCTCTTTTTCATCATCTGGCAATGGCTCAGAACACCTTAAATATTCTTCTATTCTCTCTTTTGCTTCTTTACCAGATTCTGCCAAGTCCGTGGCTAAGTGTCCGATGTCCAACAACACATGCATTTTATGGATATTACTCATATTTTATCCTCCTATGATTATGATCAATAACACACAGCTTCAGCATTATCTGCTGTTGCTGCTTTTATGGCAGTGAAACCTTCTAACAAATCATCTGAATTGATTAATAACGTGGCTTTAGCATACTGATCCGGTTCTATATCTCCCAAATACTCCCTATCCAAACACAGTCCTCCTTTTTCATCTTCTGTAAATCTCCTTAACAACGAAGGGCGATTTAAAACGTCGTCAGTAAGCTCATCAGTTACTATAATCACCGATGCAATTACATTTTTTGCTGTTGCGTCTCCAATATTTTTAATCGTCATATCAACTTTAAATTGTGATAATCCAACTGTAGTTACATCGACATCCATGATCCTGATCTGTGTTAAACTTGAACTTGGTGCGATCTCCACTGGCGCTTCATTTTCGATGCATCCGGCAAATACTATTACCACTACGATTGCTATTATGGCTATTAAGCCTGCTATGATTTTCATATTCCTTTCACCCACTCTTACAACACCTTTCTAAAGTCACCAAACCCCACACATGAGTGCAGAACCTGGGTATATGTGCTATAATTTTATCGGTCGCCACAATACTTAAATCTAACTAATCTCCATATTCCCAACCGCCACATATAGGATCATCATACCCTGATCCACCCCACAAAACCCTTCCGATCCACACGGGCCCACCCGACCTCTACATAACTTTAAGATAGTCTCCCAAAGCCCCGTCCGCGCCACGTGCGCCTTCGGGATTGTTAATCAAGCCTACTTTTAATTATTTTAGCAATTCTTATGGCTTCTTTTTTGCTT
>CAYLJE010000250.1:0-2118 GCA_964383915.1 uncultured Rikenellaceae bacterium | reverse complement strand
ATCTAAAAAGGCCGGTTTTTTAAATACAAAGTTGTTTCCTGGATTTTTCATTCCATTATTTTGCAAACAAAAATGAAAGTATTCTATTATTTTCTGCTAAAAAGTATAAAGATTATACGCTCTCGAATATTTATGCTTCTGCTGTTAACCGTTTTTTCCTCTTTGCTGCATGCTCAATTTAACCTGAATTATTATCTTACTCATGCATTGAATGCCAATCCCACTATAGCTGAAAATAAAAATCTTTCACAAATAGAAAAGTTAGAAATACAGCGTGTTAAAGCAGTTTTTACCTACCCCGAGATTTATTTTTCTTCTGACATTCTGCTATCCCCCTATTTTAATAATAACGGGAATTTTTTTTCAACAAACCCACAACCTAATGCCATAGGTTATGACATCGGTATTACAAACGGAGGTTTGTTTTCCGGTTTAATCAATGCAAAACTCCCACTCTTTAATAACCTGCGGTTTAAGAGTTTAAGAGAATTCTCAGGCATTCAGATACAAAAAAACCTGTATAATATAAACCTGACGGAACATGGATTGATAAAAGCAGTAACGGATCAATATCTTCTGAGTCTGAGTCATTTTGAGCAGGTAAAATATGCCCGTAAAATCATTAAACTTTTATCCGATCAAAAAAAGATTGTAAATCATCTCGTCAGGACAGGGCTATTGCACCAATCTGAATATTTTCTGATCAACATAGAATATCATACGCAGTTGGCATACATGTATCAGCTACAGGCAGACTATAAAAAAAATATTCTACAGCTTAACGCCCTTTGTGGCATTAATGATACCAGTATGGTAATGTTAGCCCCCTATGCACCGCATTTGAACATTTTGAAAAATCAAGACAGGTTTATGGAATCTTTCAAAATAGACAGTCTGAAGATATCTAATCAACAAAAACTTTTCGAAAATAAATATCTTCCTATGATTAGTTTGTTCAGTAACACAGGCTTAAATGCTGTAACCTTTCCAGGTATCCAGCGCCGGTTCGGGATCAGTGCCGGGTTAAGTTTTACCTGGAATATCTTTGACGGACATCAAAATAAAATAAATGAACAAAAGAATAAACTAAGGTTCAATTCAGTTGAAGTACATAAAAATTATTTCGCAAAACAAAACCGGATGAGACTACATTCAGATTTAGAGCAACTAAAAATGATTAACCGAAATATTTCGTTACTGGAAAAGCAGGCCGAAGATTTTCAGGATGTTCTGGAGATATATAAAATGCAATTGACAAAAGGCCAATTATCTGTTATTGATTATATTAATACATTGAAATTATATATTGGAATGCATGAAAGCATCATCACATCGAAAACAAAAAAACAACTTTTAATCAATGACTACAACTACTGGAACTGGTAATCATGTAATTACTTTACAAAAATTAATTATATTGGTTTTCCTGGGAAGTTTAATAACTGCCTGCCGGAATAAACCTGCAGAAAAACCAACTGCCGATAAACTATCAGGAAGGATCCCGGTAGAATATGTTCATCCGGTAATCAAACCTATGAAAAACTACCTTACGTTAAACGGCGTGTCCACTTATCTTAATAAAGAAATTGTACGTTCTACAGTAACAGGATATGTGCAGGATATAAAAAAGAAAATCGGAGATACGGTGTCCCCCGGACAGACATTATTTGTAGTAAGAACGAAAGAATCAGCAGCCCTTCAGGGATTTACAGATAAAAACATAGACTCAAATGAGGTACCGTTTAATGGAGCCATTCCTGTTATAGTACATCAAGATGGAATCATCAGCAAAATTAATTTTAATGCCGGTAACTATATTCATGAGGGAGATATTCTGGCTACAATATTACAGCCTAAAACCATCGTTTTACAAATCAATGTCCCTTATGAATATCATCATTACATTTATATCGGAGAACAATGTCAGATCATTTTTCCGGGACATCTGACAAAAACAGGACATATCAGCAAAATACTACCTACCGTTGATCCTGTTACACAAACCCAGAAATATTTTGTTACCTTAAATCATTATGAGATACTCCCTGAAAATTTAAAAGTGGTTGTTAAACTCCCGGTTGGCGAAAAGAAAAAAGCAATTGTTCTTCCTAAAAAGGC
>CAYLJE010000249.1:0-2126 GCA_964383915.1 uncultured Rikenellaceae bacterium | reverse complement strand
CGGTTTTTAACTTGTCGTTACCCTTGGAACATCCAGCCTGGGTGATAAGGGATAAAATAGCCGATGACTACACGCAAAAAGTGATTTTAAGCACAGCCAATATTTTTTATCGGGTGATTAGGAAATTGTACAGGTTTTAACGTTAAATAAGGAAAAAACGATGTATTGTAGATTATGTAATCAAAAAACTAATGAAATATTTTCCCATCAGGTATTGGAGAAATACAAGGTAAAATATTTTTTATGTGACGGCTGCGGTCTGTTGCAGACAGAAGAACCTTATTGGCTTGATGAAGCTTATAGCGAGGCCATTGCAGTCGCAGATACTGGATTAGTTGCGCGTAATATAAATATTTCTAATCGGTTAACCTGCTTGCTCTTTTTGATGTTTGGCACTTCTGGGCGGTATCTTGATATTGCTGGTGGGACTGGCTTGCTAACCCGCTTGATGCGGGATATTGGGTTTGATTATTATTGGCATGATCAATATTGCGAGAATATCCATGCTAAAGGATTTGAATACAGTGCTTCGCTTGGTTCTTGTTCGGCGGTTACTGCTTTTGAAGTACTTGAACATATTGAACAACCAGAGTCTTTTATTGTTAGTGCGCTGGATTTGGCACAAACAGATACTTTTATTTTTTCCACAGAATTATACGCAAACAAGCCGCCATTTTCCGATGAGTGGTGGTACTATGCTTTTGAGACAGGGCAGCATATTTCTTTTTATCAACTAAAGACATTAAAATTTATTGCTCGAAAGTTAGAGATGTCGCTATATTCATTTAATAATTTTCATATGTTTACAAAACAGCAATTTTCACACAAAAAATTTCAGTTGTGCATGGGGCGACTTGGTAAATTAATTTCTTTAATCATACAGCGACGTATAAAGTCACGGACCATGACGGATCATAAAATGATGTTGCATGAAACATGTAATTCTGAAAAAAGCTTATAATGATGAAAATACTATACGACCACCAGATATTTTCTTCACAGCAATATGGCGGTATCTCCAGGTATTTTTATGAACTCGCAAGTCGAGTTTCCGGATATCCTGACGTTGATGTTACTGTTCTTGCCTTAGCCCATATCAATCAATACCTTCACAAGGGTTTGCATGGCAAGTTGATTGGCTGGCATTTCCCATATATTCCTAAAACAGGTTTGCTGAAAAAAACGTTTAACAATATAATATCAAAACCATTTGTCAAATATTGTAAGCCGGATATCGTTCACGAAACGTATTACTCCATGGCTGATTACTGCCCGCGTTCAGCGAAACGGGTAATCACGGTCCATGACATGATCCATGAAAAATTTGCCGACAACTTTTCACGGCGGGATAAAACTCGACAGATTAAAGCCCATGCCGTGCGGAGGGCGGATCATATTATCTGTGTTTCCGAAAATACACGTCGGGATTTGATTGAGTTACTGGATGTACCGGAGGGAAAGACTTCTGTGATCTATCACGGTTATTCACTTGGTACGCAAAGGAGTGCTGCTAAACCTGTCGAAAGAGAAAAGCCGTTTATTCTGTATGTCGGTTCCCGTGGAGGGTATAAGAATTTCGAAGGTCTATTGCGGGCATACGGAGGCTCTCCGCTATTGAAAAAAGGCTTTTCCATTGTTTGCTTTGGCGGAGGGAACTTCAGTGCAATCGAGTTGTCACTGGTAGAGGCTCTGCACATTTCCCAGGACAACATCGTGCATGTCTCTGGTACTGATGACGTATTGGCTGGTTTGTATGCTTCGGCCGCGGTATTTGTTTGTCCCTCACTGTATGAGGGGTTTGGCATCCCGCCGTTAGAGGCAATGTCGTTTGGCTGCCCTGTGGCGTCTGCGAATGTTAGTTCATTGCCCGAAGTGGTTGGTGATGCGGCGGAGTTATTCGATCCTGCTGATGAAACCGAAATGTGTGCTGCCATTGAGCGCGTTGTTTCTACTCCGGAGAGAGCACAATTTTTAATTGACCGTGGGTATGAACGTATCAAACAATTTTCATGGGAAAAGTGTGCACGGGATACACTGAATGTTTACAAAAAAATACTAGAGGGATGAGGAACAATGAGATGCGCATTAATTTGTGGGGTGAGCGGACAGGATGGTGCCTATCTCGC
>CAYLJE010000248.1:0-2134 GCA_964383915.1 uncultured Rikenellaceae bacterium | reverse complement strand
GGAGCCGGGGGGCTGTTCATTCCCATCCTCATGAGCAGGTCAGCTATATACATAAGGGTTCTTTCGAAGTGGAGGTAAACGGGGAAAAAGAGACCCTGTCTGAGGGAGACAGTTTTTATGTTCCGCCGGATATCCCTCATGGTGTTTTGGCATTGGAGGATTCGATGATCATAGACGTATTTACCCCGCAGAGAGAGGATTTTTTACCATAACAATTGTCGTTCAATGAAATATATTAGGAAAGTGCAATATTCCTTTCGAATATTATCCTTTTTGGTTTATTAAAAAGTCTTTTTCACAAATAACATAATAGATAATTGATTACTTTTATCTTTTAATTATGATGTGATGCATATGCATGTTCTGAAAAAAAATCTATAATCATGAAAAAAAGTTTTTTGCTCATTGTGATGAGCTTGTTGATCGTTCCGGCCATAGACGCTCAGGATGGCTGGCGGTATTTGTTTAACGGAAAAGACCTGAAAGGATGGGAACAGCTTAACGGAAAAGCAAAGTATTACGTGAAAGACAGTATGCTTGTCGGTGAAACCGTGCTGAAGTCACCCAACAGTTTTCTCTGTACCAAAGAGCATTTCGGGAATTTCATCCTGGAGTTTGACGTGTTGCTGGAACCTTCCTTTAATTCGGGCGTGCAGATCCGGAGCGAGAGCACCAAAGATTATATGAACGGCAGGGTGCATGGTTACCAGGTTGAGATAGACCCCTCGCCGCGAAGATGGACCGGAGGGATCTATGATGAAGCCAGGAGAGGCTGGCTTTATAACCTGGAACGTAACCCGAAAGGAAAAGCCGCCTTTTTGATGGGATACTGGAATCATTTCAGGGTGGAGGCTATAGGGAACTCCATAAGCACCTGGGTAAACGGCGTGCAATGTGCCAATCTGGTGGATGATATGACCCCTTCGGGATTTATCGGGTTGCAGGTGCATAGCATCGGAAACAATAAGGAACATGCCGGGGAAAAGATTCGCTGGAAAGATATCAGAATTATGACCAAAAATCTTGGGGCTTATCGTACGAAACAGGATCCGGATGTGCCGGTGATCAGTTATCTGAATAATCAACTGACGGATCAGGAAAAGGCAGAAGGCTGGAAGTTGCTGTGGGATGGCAATACGTCCAACGGATGGAGAGGAGCTAAACTGGATCATTTTCCGGGAAAAGGCTGGGTGATGAAGGACGGCGTACTTACCGTGTTGTCTTCAACTGGGGGAGAGGAAGGCGGTGGAGGAGATATTATTACGGATAAAACCTACCGGAATTTTGTGCTGGAAGTGGATTTTAAAATCACCAAAGGAGCAAACAGCGGGATCAAGTATTTTGTAGATCCTGTCCTGAACAAAGGCACGGGATCAGCTATAGGATGTGAATTCCAGATACTGGATAATAAGAACCATCCGGATGCTAAAAAAGGGACCAATGGAAACAGGACCGTTGCGTCTCTTTATGATCTGATCCCGGCACGGGCTGCAACAGAACAATTGCAGCATTATACTACCGTTAATCCGGGTAATTGGTACCGTGCCCGTATTGTAGTAAGAGGATGTCATGTGGAGCACTGGCTCAATAATGTGAAAGTAGTGGAATACAATCGTTGCGGACAGATGTGGAAAGCCATGGTGGCACGTAGTAAATACCATATATGGCCCCATTTTGGGGAAGCAAAGGAAGGGCATATCCTTTTGCAGGATCACGGGAATAAAGTCTCTTTTAAAAATGTTAAAATCCTGGAACTGAATAATTGCGGGGAGCTGTGAGAAAGATAGGGAAAACACGATGAAGCGATAAAGTGGTAAAGCGATCATGAGATGAGGCGAAAAACCTGCTTCATTCCTGATTTCGCGACCAACAGGAATAATGGAATAATTGGATATTGGAAGGATGGATAAATAATTTTAGACTATTTAATTTCACGAGCTCAGCGAGTAAATTTCCACTTAATTTCGCGACCGGAGGTCGCTAATTTCTACCTAATTTCAGCTGAGTAACAGCTTAATTTCGTGAGCGCAGCGAACTAATTACCATTGAATGACAATTGTATGACTACCGAATGACACAAAATTTATTATCATGAAAGAAAAATCTTCAAGAAGGGAATTTGTAAAGAAATCGG
>CAYLJE010000247.1:0-2139 GCA_964383915.1 uncultured Rikenellaceae bacterium | reverse complement strand
TGATTTTTATTTTTGTTTGTGACAGTCGGTGATTCCATGATGTGTATTGAACATTCCCTGGAAGCATTGCTCCCTTTTTTACAGTATTATAACAGAAACATCCGGATTATTCCGATTCTGGTACCTTATATGTCTTATGAACGAATGCAGGAAATCAGTACTCCTCTGGCAAAAGCTATTGCAGATGTTATGCAAAAACATCATCTTATCTGGGGAAACGATTATTCGCTGGTCATTTCTACAGATGCTGTACACTATGGAGATGAAGGATGGGGTGTAAACAACTTTGCTTTTTTCGGCACGGACTCTGCCGGTCTTAAAGCCGCTATCCATCATGAACATGAAATCATCTCAAATACACTTACGGGGGTACTGACTCCTGAACGAATCAGAAGATTCACCCTTTATACTGTCCGGAAAGATGATTATAAAAAATATAAATGGACCTGGTGTGGACGTTACTCAGTTCCTTTTGGTCTGTTAAGTGCCTGGCACCTTCAGCAACTTACCGGAACTCCTCCCCTTTCAGGTGAACTGGCAGGATACCGGAATAGTACAGATCACCCGCCGATTCCTGTGCAAGACCTGAATATGGGAGTAACAGCCCCGGCAAATATTCATCATTGGGTAGGTTATGCCGCTGTAGGATATAAGTAAAACAAAATAAAAAAAACAGGAATCAAGAACCAAGTGAAGAAAAACCTGTGTTATTTAAGTCATGTCATTAATCAGCTCTAAATGTCTAAACATTATATCACTGAGCAACTTACATATCTACTAATAGCTTGTTGGCATCTGATTTCTTTGCAGCAAATTCGTAAGATTTAAGTGTATCTTCGATCTTACGGTATTGCTTTGTCTCGGAAATGCGTATGTGATGACTTCCCCGTTCTTCCCACCGGTTAAGTACAAAATTCACGGTTACCTTATGAATATCTATGGCGGGGAAATAACCCTGTTCTTTGGGATTGTCTGTGACCGTTTCAACAAGGATACCAGCTTCTGATAACTCATTCAGCCCTCTACGTACCAAACGAATGGGTAATTTTAATACATTGGATATTTCAGTGGATGTCATCGGTTTCTCTCCTTTTTCAAAACGTTTAATAATGACCGTGGACATCAATAAAATCATCTTTTTATAGATAGATAAACTAATATTTTCCGTATCCGACTCAAACTCATACTGCTTTACATTTTGATAAGCAAAGGACAGTTCAGCGCCGAATAATACGATTAGCCAACTGATCTGTAGCCAGATAATAAATAAAGGAAGTGCCGCAAAACTCCCGTAAATAGCATTATACCGGGATACCCCTACCTGAAAATGCACATATCCCCACTGCACCAGTTGAAAAAGGGTGCCCGCAACAATCCCGGCGAGCAGCGCAGAGCCAAACTTCACCTTTGTATTTGGCATGATCAGGTAAATCAGCATAAAGAGTACCCACATCAGAAAATAGGGTGAGAATTTGATCAAAAACAGGATCAAAGGTCCGATATAACCTAAAACAGAATTTCCTTCTGAAATGTCAGACACTCTGGAAGTAATCAATACCGTCACACTTCCTGATAAAAAAATCAGAATGGGAGCAATCAAAAGAATGGATAGATAATCGCTTAATTTCCTGAAAAATGACCGGGACTTACTGATTTGCCATATATTATTGAAAGCATTTTCAATGTTTCCCAGTACCTTGATCACCGCCCATAGTAATATAATAAATCCAGCTCCCGCAATAAACCCACCTTTGGTCATCTCAAGCATCTTGTTGGCAAAGTTAATCGCCCAGTTCAGTACAGCTTCCTGGCCATGGAAATTTTTGATCAACTCTTCGGATACCTTGTGTTCAATACCAAATCCTTTGGCAATACCAAATATCATTGCCAACACAGGGACAATAGCCAACATCGAATAGTAAGTCAGTGCAGAAGCTCTCAGTTGGACCTTGTCTTCCATAAAACCTCTGAATGCAAGCAGTATAATACGAAGCTGACGGTAAAAGAAAGACTTTCGTTTCGGTAATTCCTCCAGGGGAATTCGCCAGATATCTACCGTAATAAAATGAATGACGTCGGAAATAATGTCTTTAAAATTTCTCACTTATTAATAAAAAATTTGCCGATGGTAATGTTTAA
>CAYLJE010000246.1:0-2224 GCA_964383915.1 uncultured Rikenellaceae bacterium | reverse complement strand
CTTGTTTGTAATGTATATAACCTCACTCAGGTGTCCATTCTCCGGGGTGCTCTTTTTTAAAATCGACCCAGTATTGTTTGATGGTAGATTTAACTTCTTTATGCAAAAAAAGCAAACCCAGCAGGTTAGGCAGGGTCATGAGCACAATAGTTACATAAGAAAGAGCCCAGACAATCGTTGTATCAGTAAAGGAGGCAAAGAAAAAAGCTATTACATAAAATAACCGGTAATAAATCACAGAATTGGTTCCGAACAGGAACGTCATGGCGCGATCGCCGTAATAGGACCAGGAGATCGCCGTGGAAAAAGCAAATAGCAGTAAACCTATCGAGGCGATATATTGCCCTTTATCCCCAAGGAAACTCTTTTTAAAAGCCTCAGTAGTAAGGGGAGCACTATGCAGGAGGGATTTCCCGGTAACCACAACACCGGCCTGGTCAATCTCCACCACTCCATGATCCACTTTTATAGTTCCTGTATAAGGTTTTCCGTCTTTGTCATAGATAACATCCTCGGCAACAGAAGAAGCATTTAACAACGTTAAATAGTTTGTCATCTTTCCGTCCTTAATTGTAATCTCCCCGGTATAAAGCGGGAGTATCCCCTTCTCATTAAACATCTTAAACAATTCTTTCTGGTCCTTTGGGTTTTTATCATTATAAACTCTCGCCAGCATAACCATATCGGCTTTCTGGAACTGATTGTGGTATTTTACTTTCCATGCCCCCGAGGTAAGCAATACAAGCCCTGTTAGTGTACAAATAATGATCGTATCAATGAAAGGTCCAAGCATTGCTACCAGCCCTTCCGATACGGGTTCATGAGCCCGTGCTGCAGAGTGTGCAATCGGCGCCGAACCCTGGCCGGCTTCGTTGGAAAATAATCCTCTGTTCACACCCCGGTTAAAGGCATAAGCAAAGCCGGCCCCCATAAATCCACCAACTGCAGCTGTGCCGATAAATACATCCCTGAAGATAGAGATAAAAGAGGGAATAATATTATCATAATTGGTAAAAATTACAAATAAAGCCCCTATAAAATAAAAGATTGCCATAAACGGTACCAGCGTGGAAGTTACTTTTGCAATTCGTTTAATCCCTCCGACAATGACTAGCGCCAGTAACACAGTCAAAATAACTCCTGAAACTATCTGCTTAATATTGAATGTGGAGAATAACGCATTAGATATACTATTGATCTGCGGCAGGTTACCTGTTCCGAAAGAGGATAAGATGGTTGCCAGAGCAAAGAAAATACCAAGCCATTTTCCTGTTTTGATCATCTTCCCGTTCTTCAGATTGATGTTCATTCGTTTTTTCATATAATACATAGGCCCGCCTGAAACCGAACCGTCGGGCAGAATATCCCTGTATTTATGAGAAAGAGCAACCTCAACTAATTTAAGAGTCATCCCAAACAGGGCGGTCACCAACATCCAGAATAATGCTGCCGGCCCCCCAATATGAATAGCCAGTGCAACACCCGCAATGTTTCCCGTACCGATAGTCCCGGACAAAGCGGTTGATAAAGCCTGAAAATGACTCGTATCCCCCACATCCGTATCCTCATCATATTTCCCCTTGACAATCCGTATGGCAAATTTGAAATAACGGAACTGGGGAAACTTCAGATATAAAGTAAAAAACAGACCCGTACCTAACAATAGTAACACGAACCATTCACTCCCTCCCAGATAATTATTAAGTAATTCCAGAAAATTTTTTACTTGTTCCATATCGAACGTTATGTCATTCGGTTATTAAGGAGACAAAAATAACAATTCTACCGGAAGATAAAACAAACAGGCCGGTCCAATCCGGTATTGTAAATATCTCCCTCTTTTTGTTATCCTCTTTTTTGAAAAAATCATTCCTTTTTATACTTTTGCCCTGCTTCTGAGAAAGGGGTCTGAAAAAAGGTTCTTAAGGTTATTGTATTTGTATTATTAATACATTTTCCTTTTTTGGAGAGGTGGGAGAGTGGCTTAATCCACCAGTTTGCTAAACTGGCGTACGGGCAACCGTACCGGGGGTTCGAATCCCCCCCTCTCCGCAACAACAAATCAAATCCCGCTGGTGCGGGGTTTTTTATTTTCCTGCGAATCCGTTGAAAACTTGTTTTCATGAGGATGAACAGGAAAATAAAAAAAACCGAAGGTTTGATTTGTTGTTGCAGGAATGCCCTTAAGGGGATCACAGCCGAACAACGTGAGGCTGTAATCCCA
>CAYLJE010000245.1:0-2309 GCA_964383915.1 uncultured Rikenellaceae bacterium | reverse complement strand
GGAGATGCCGGCAAAAGTCATATGTTGAATAACCGTATTGGTAATTTGTATGTCCGGGGCCGAATCAGCAGAATAAAAATTACCCAGATGGATTCCGTAGATCCCATTCTTAATGAGGGTATGATCAATGACATTATGCTTGCTGCCATTAAGAAAATATATTCCACTCCACTGTCCGGGGATATCGTCATACATAGTCTCCAACCGGTCGCCCGAGAAAATGACAGGTTCATCCCGGGTTCCCCCGACTACAAGTGTTCCACTCACATATATGGTTGACTGAAAATGGCTAAATATCTGTACGCCGGGCCTGATGGTAAGGATCTGTCCCGTATCCACCAACATAGAATGTATGATCAGATAAGGTTTATCGTTCACCCAGGTTTGTGTCTTGATGATTTTCCCGTCCAGTAAATGAACATCCTGTCCCCAGGCAACGAGATCAATATCCTGCTCATGGTTTTCCATAGTAAAAATCACTGAATCCTGCACCAACAAAGGCATATTATCACCCAACGGATTGATGGTTACCTCCACAAAAACATACATACTATCATGAGCCCGCAGCTCCAGGTCATGAAGGACATCTCCGGTCTCTCCGTCAACATTGATACGAAAAGGAGATACAACGCCCTTTCCCAAACGTACCGAAGTTATTTTTACCGGCCGGTCATACGGGTTATGAACTGTGAAGGAACGTGTCGTCGAACCGATCGTGGTAAAGATGGTGTCGAAAAAAACCGTATCCGAAGAAAAAGCAAGCCGGATATCCGGACCCCTCATGAATGACTCTTTCTCACAGGAATATAACAATGCTCCTGCGACGATGATTGCCAGAACTATTCCCCCTTTACAGTGGATTACATATTTCATTATCTCCCATATCTCCTGAAAAGTTGTAAAAATAACACCGATTATACTCATCTTATTGTTTTAAACAAAACAATTTTTCATCCGGCAACATTAATATGTCCAACAGTTCAGACATCCTTCGGCGACTGAACATTCTACGTAGTATCCTACGTAGAAAGATTCCTGCCTTTCAGGTCGTTGAAGTTATGTTTCCTTTTTATATAAAACTGAAACACAATACTTAAGGGAAATATCCCATACACACTCCCTGACCGATCAGGTAACATTTCTTTCCTTTTTTTCCGGAGCATGCCCAGATGACTCCAAAAGTACAGATGGGCTCTCCAGACAGCCAGATGATGCCTGTATTGTAACCCTGCCAAAAACTTCAGAGAAGCCACCCCGTCCAGGATAAGCCTGACAAACAGAACTTTCCATAAACTTTTCGTCGGTAGATTTTTATATAATAAATATAAATTATTCCTGAAATTGAAGTAGGTCTTTTGGGGATTTTCTTCATGTAAAGAAGCACCCCCCAGATGATAGACTACCGATTGGGGTACTGCATACAACTGATAACCGCAACGTTGCATACGCCAACATAGATCTATCTCTTCCATATGAGCAAAGAAATCAACATCCAGACCCCGGGAATCGTAAAAAGCCTCCGCACGGACAACCATACAGGCACCGCTGGCCCAAAAGACACGTCTTACCGTATCATATTGCCCCTGATCTTCTTCTGTGACATCAAAGATACGACCCCGACAAAAAGGGTATCCATATTTATCCAGAAAACCACCTGCAGCCCCGGCATATTCAAATTTATTTTTCTCATGCAGCGATTTGATTTTGGGCATGCAGGCCCCTGCCTCCGGATGATCATCCATAAACCGTATGAGCGGATCAAGCCACCCCGAGGTCACTTCCACATCCGAATTCAACAAAACAAAATACCGTGCCTCCAGCCGTTGCAAAGCCCGGTTATAGCCACCGGCGAAACCATAATTTTTTCCTAACTCCAGCACTTTCACAGATGGGAAATGTATCTTCAGAAAAGAGACCGATGCATCATCAGAACCGTTGTCCGCCACCACAATGTCCGCACCTTTAAACGTGGTGTAAGCAAGAAGGGTCGGGATATACTCCTCCAGGAGATGTTTTCCGTTCCAGTTCAGTATGACAACCGCAACCTCAAGCATATTTATTCGTTTTCAAAGATAAAAGATAACAGACAAAAGTAAAAAGGACTGCTTGCATATTACTCTCCGGTTATTTCTGACTCAAGGAAGGAGAAACCACAATATGCTGTCTTTTTATATCTGTCAGACCATATTTCCATCTGCGATGGGACCACAGCCAGTATTCCGGTTTTTCACGGATGATCTCCTCAAGCATCTTTACATGTTTCTCAGTAATAGCATAGGGTTCCTCATGTAACGGATCGGGACAACAAT
>CAYLJE010000244.1:0-2329 GCA_964383915.1 uncultured Rikenellaceae bacterium | reverse complement strand
AAAATAGGAAAACTCCCAATGCCCGCTTTATTGTGCTTGATCCTAACGGGGAATATGCAAGAGCCTTTGCACAAGATGATGACTCGATAAGAACCAGGCTGTTTAAAGTGAGACCTGAGGAAGAAGAGAATCAGCTTCAAGTACCACTCTGGTTCTGGAACAGTGCGGAGTGGATTTCGTTTATGCAGGCAAGTACTCGAGCGCAACGGCCATTATTGCAAAAAGCTTTAAGGTTGCGCCGGAATAAAAGACCTCCTGGAGAAGCTATTAATACGGAATATGATATCAAAGTATATTTACAAGGTGCTTACTCAAGGTTAAAACAACAGGTAACAGAAAATGCTCCATTTCTATCCACAAAAGACGGTAGATATTGGGGATTTTTAGAGCTTTTGGTCTCTATACACTCATCTTTAGGTACGCTAATAATCAAGTCAGAAAAACACACCGAGAAACTGACCCTCTTAATTGAAAAAATTGCTGAACTGAAAGATAAAAAATGCAAAAACGAACGTAACTACAACAAACCATTCAACTATGGTGATGTCGATGAAGTGATAAAAATCATTAAAGAATTGTTGGGCGATATGGAGGGAGATAAACTTCCTTCCACATTGCGCGGAGAAGATACTCCTGTTGCTTTTTCTAGTCAGGATCTTTTGGTAGATCTGGAATTTCTTGCTACTAACAGTGGGAATCGACAGTGGTTTGATTCCCTTCTCTCCAGAATCCAGACTGTTCTCACAGATACACGCATGGAGCCAATTACAGGAGACACGGGTGATATTCACCTAGACAAGTGGCTGACTGACTATATTGGCGGTAACCAAGCCCAAAATGGCAGCCTGACGATTATCGACCTGTCCCTGGTCCCTTCTGAAATTATTCACATCGTTACCGCAGTTATCGCCCGTATGATCTTTGAAGCGCTGCAACGCTACCGAAACCTCAATAAAGAACATAAAACTCTCCCAACTGTATTGGTGATGGAAGAAGCCCATACCTTCGTAAAGCGATACAAAGTGGATGCTGAGAATCAGGATGCGGCTTCAGTGTGTTGCCAGGTATTTGAGCGTATAGCCAGAGAAGGACGTAAATTCGGTCTGGGCCTTGTTCTGTCATCCCAACGTCCTTCTGAACTATCTCCCACTGTGCTTTCCCAATGCAATACTTTTCTCCTGCATAGGATCAGCAACGATCGGGATCAGGATTTGGTTCATCGTTTTGTCCCTGACAATCTCAAAGGATTGCTTCGGGAACTTCCTTCTCTTCCGTCACAGAATGCAATTTTGTTGGGATGGGCATCTGAACTTCCGGTCTTGATTCGCATGAATGATCTGCCTAAGGCGCAACAACCGCAATCGGATGATCCTGATTTCTGGGATGTCTGGACCGGGATAGATAAAAAAGGAAAAACTGTAGAACGATCCGTTGACTGGAAGCTGATTGCTGATGACTGGCAACAAATAGCCACCACTAAAGAAAATGACAATAATCAGGAAAATTAGAACAATATGATCAAGCGGAACGAAAACGGAATCAGTGAAAAAATGAATAGTGAAAAGTTAAGAGTGAAAAAGAAAGTCCGGAATGAAGGGCGTCCGGGGTATAAGAAAACCAAAGTCGGGTGGATACCGGAAGAGTGGGAGTGTACCATACTTGGTAAACATATAAACTGTTATTCTGGCGGAACACCTCCACGCTCAAAAAAAGAATATTATAATGGCAAGATACCATGGATAAAATCTGGAGAGCTAAATAATCAATTCATTACAAAAACTGAAGAGTATATTTCTGAGAGTGCAATAAAAGAATCGTCAGCAAAATATGTTGATCAGGATACTTTACTTTATGCCTTATATGGTGCAACGGCCGGGATTCCAGCTTTTAGTAAAATTCGAGCCACGATTAATCAAGCAATATTAGCAATCTTAATAAAAGAATCATTAGATAAGTATTTTTTGTTTTGTTGGTTGGTGTTTTCAAAAGAAAAATTGCTTTCCACTTACACTCAAGGAGGACAACCAAATTTAAGTGGTCAAATTGTTAAAGGTTACAGAATCCCCCTCCCCCCTCTCCCGGAACAGAAAAAAATAGCTGAAATCCTCTCCGCCTGGGACCGGGCTATTGAGCAGGTGGGCAGGCTCATCAATGCTAAGCAGCGGCTCAAAAAAGGACTGATGCAGCAACTTCTTTCCGGCAAAATCAGGTTCCCTGAATTTGCCGGAAGTGAAAAGTTAAAAGTGAAAAGTGAAAAGTTGCGGGAAGGTGAGTTGCCGGAGGGGTGGAAGGAAGTGAGGTTTTCAAAACTTTTTAAACGAGTAAACCT
>CAYLJE010000243.1:0-2343 GCA_964383915.1 uncultured Rikenellaceae bacterium | reverse complement strand
ATAGCTCTCTGCTGATTAATAAAATTCCCGAGAATTCTGATGGCTATTATATTAAGACATCAGATGATGGGAAAAAAGTTTTCATTGCTGCCTGGAAGCCCCGGGGTGTTCTATATGGTGTTTATGATTATTTAAGGACTTATTGCGGAATAGGATTTTTTGAAGATGGCGAAAGGATTCCGGCCAAAACAGCCGGGAAATGTCTTCCGCCATTTACAGAGAAGTACCCTGAAAAATTGGAAATTCCCAAGTTCAGCTATCGCAGCCAGTGGATATGGACAAGATATTATGGAGCTGACAGGGGACATCCCTTAACATGGGGTTATGAACAATGGTGCTCTCATCTGAGATGGCTTGCTCAACAGGGATTTAATACGGTTTTGGTTTATCCTGTGGGTTATACCCGTTTGTGGGGGGATGTTTTTCAAAAAGCTTTTCCTGAAACCAGGAAATTTGTAAAAGAAGTAAATGAAGATGCAGAAGATTTTTGGGGTGCACATTATTCTGTACAGGCGGGATGGGGACGTTCTCCTGAAGAAACGACCCGGCTTATGAAAAGAGTTTATAAATTTGGAAGAGAAAATCTTGGTCTTGTTTTTGAATACAATTTTGATCTCGGTTCCTTTCAGGAAGAACTGAAACTTACCTATCCTGAAGGCAAATGGATATCCTGGGAAAATGTACCGCATCACGCCTACTATGGCGCAGCGGGAAGGAGCCCTGTACTCAGTTTTACTGATCCTCGTTGTAAAGAATACTCGCAGAGGCTTTTTAAAGAATTTATAAAAACTTACGGGACAGACCACAGATACTGGATTGGATATCGTGAAGAAAGTGAACCCGACCCGAACGATCCTCTAGACCCGGATAGAGGCAGGTCTTCTTCAGAGGCTGTTGATTCAGAAACTACATGGATAAAAGAAATTGATCCGGAAGCAGAGTTTTTTTTCTGGGACTGGACTACCGGCTGGGGAAAAGTTAAGCCGGATGGTTCATTTGAGTATAACACACATACGGCAATGTCTTATTGTCACAGAATTTCTGATTATGTAACGATTGCTAATATTATTCCTCCCGGAACGGAAATTTCCGGAACAAGAATTAATACCCCCCCTGATAAAACAGATCATTTTAAGCCTCATCCATGGGTTATAGGAACTCTGATTGGTTATGCAGGTCTGGATATTGGACTTGGCGGGATTGGAAATGGACTTGATTCTTATTTTAAGTTATGGAAAAGATGGATTAATGAAGAACCTGCGATGGGCAACCGGTTAAGAGGGGTTATGCACTGGAATGAAATAATTCAGGTTAATCCCTTACTTGATTATTTAATAGGAAAATTTGCCTGGACAGGAAAACCTGTTGGCACTGTTGAAGATTTGTCTTTGCCGTCTCGGAGGATAAAACAGTATTATGAATTAAGATATGGCAGGGAAGATGCTCCTGTGATGCTTGAAGCAGCGAAGAAAATCTATAGCAATTTCCCTGCAACAGTGCCGAATTGTCGAACGCCTGAGTATATTACTAATAAAGGTGCAAGCAAAGATGAGAAATATAAGTTGAGTGAATTGAGAAGCGCTTTAAAAACTGCACTTTCTATCAGACACACGCAGGGTCAGAATATTCTTTACCAGAGAGAATTAATGGATCTCGGCAGGATTGCACTTCATATTTCAACAAGAGTTAATTTAGAGGAGGCAATAAAGGAATTTTATAATTATATTAAATTATCAGAACAGGGAAAGGGAGAATCAGGAGAAGCAATTCAGTACAGAAATAAATTTTTTAGTTATTGTAATCTTGCAAGGGCTTCAATCATTACATTGGCAGACATCCTGGCCACTGATGAAAGACAGTGTCTGAGAAGTACAATCCGGAGAATGTGTAATGAGCCCGGTGCGGATCGGATTCTCCGCCTTATGATCCTTGAGCATGCATCAGGTCAATTGTTTAATAATTATGCTCTGAATGATACTCCTGAATATTTTTATTATATAGGGATACCCAGATTTGATAAATATATCTCTGCTTTAAAATCTGCAATAAATTCCCCCAAAAATGATGATTTGTTGGTCAGAAAATATTTTAAAGAGATTGATGCACAAAATGACAGAATAAAAAAGATTTCAAAAGATGTAAATAAAAAAGATGAATTGCAAAAAGCTAATGAAGAATTATCAGAGATTCACAGAAAGTTTGATGAAGGAATTGGTTTGAGTAAAATAATTGATAATTTTTATCAGCTTGCAGGAGCGGATTTTGAATCTGTAAAGATAAAGAAAACACCTGATGAATTATTGTCAGAGTGGTTAAGCCGTTGAAAAACATTATAGTAACAGG
>CAYLJE010000242.1:0-2398 GCA_964383915.1 uncultured Rikenellaceae bacterium | reverse complement strand
GCATATGAACAGCCATTTCAACAGCCAGCAAACCAAACAAGGTGGAAAATTTAATGATTGGATTCATGGACACAGAAGAGGTGTCTTTATAAGGATCTCCTACCGTATCTCCTATCACAACGGCTTCATGCAGGGGTGTGCCTTGTTCTTTCAGGTCCACCTCCACGATTTTCTTTGCATTATCCCATGCCCCGCCGGCATTCGCCATATAAATTGCCTGAAAGAGGCCGAAAACAGCCAGTGAAATAAGATACGAAACAAAATAGTTCGGATCAAAAAAAGCAAAGGCAATTGTAAAGGACAATATTACTGCAAATACATTCCACATACCGTTTTGGGCATATTTTGTACAAATCTTTACCACTGATTTGGAGTCCTCTATATTTGATTCCGTTTTATCAAGATGGATATGTTTTTTGATAAACTCTGTTGCCCGGTATGCCCCGGTGGTAACAGCTTGTAAGGATGCCCCGGTAAACCAGTAAATAACCAGTCCTCCGGTAATGAATCCCAGGATTACCTGCGGATCAAGCAACTGTAGTTGCATAAGGCCCAGTTTTTTCAGCATCAGGATAATGGCAAAGATCATCGTCGTTGCCCCGATGACGGCCGTACCAATTAATACCGGTTTGGCTGTGGCCTTAAATGTGTTTCCGGCAGCATCGTTGGATTCAAGATAATATTTTCCTCTTTCAAAATCAGGTTTGAAACCGAAATCATCTTCGATCTCTTTTTCAATATTATCGAGTTTTTCAATCCGGGAAAGTTCGAATACTGACTGGGCATTGTCAGTAACAGGACCAAAACTATCCACAGCTATGGTCACCGGACCCATACCAAGCAAACCAAAAGCCACCAACCCGAAGGCAAATACCGTCGGATAAATCATAATGCCATTAAGGCCAAGTGTACTAATTATGTAAGCTACAAACATCAAAATCACAATGGTCAGTCCTTCCCAGAAAGCTGAGAAATTACCGGCTACCATGCCGGAAAGAATGTTTAGGGAAGCTCCTCCTTCTCTGGAGGCCGTCACAATTTCTTTTACGTGACGGGAGTTGGGCGAGGTAAATGACTTGGTCAGTTCGGGGATCAAAGCAGCTGCAAGGGTTCCCAAGCTGATAATCACAGAAAGCTTCCACCATAATCCGGTAAGGACCATGCCGTTTGCCAGACGTATATCCCCGCCGAGAAGAAAATAACTCACAATGAAAGTACTAATGATGGAAACAAAAGAGGTAATCCATATCAGCGTTGTCAGCGGAGCTTCGAAATTATAATCCTTGGCTTTCCCATATTTGGCTCTTCCGTAAGAATCATTAATCCAGTAAGAAACCAGGGAAGTAATTACCATCATGATACGCATGACGAAGATCCAGACGATCAGAGTTGCCTGAAATTCTGTTCCAGCCACTGCCAGCACAATAAAAGCTATCAGGGCAACGCCGGTAACCCCATACGTTTCAAAACCGTCAGCCGTAGGTCCCACACTGTCGCCGGCATTATCGCCGGTACAATCGGCAATCACGCCGGGATTCCTTGGGTCATCTTCGGGCAAATTGAAAACGATCTTCATCAGGTCAGCACCAATATCTGCAATTTTTGTAAAGATTCCCCCTGCTACACGAAGGGCACTGGCCCCCAGAGACTCTCCGATAGCAAAACCGACAAAACAAGCTCCCGCACTGTCACGAGGTATAAAAAGAAGGATGATAGTCATCATAAACAGTTCGACAGTCACCAACAGTACCCCAACACTCATGCCGGATCTTAACGGAATAGAAGTAACGTCCCATGGCCGCCCTTTTAATGAAGCAAAAGTAGTCCGGCTGTTAGCCAGTGTATTGATCCGGATACCATACCAGGCCACTCCGTAAGAACCGGATATCCCGAGGATTGTCCACAAAATAACCACAAAAACTTTGGGCAGGGCCATGTGACTCAAACCGTAGAAATAATAAAAGATAGCTACCGCAATGATTCCAAACAAAATTAAAAGAAACTTACCCTGTTGTAAAAGATAGGTTTTACATGTCTGGTAAATAATATTGGAAACATGCAACATAGATTTGTGGGCCTTTATTTTCTTTATCTTGGAATAAGTCCATATCCCAAATACCCAACCAAGGATGACAAAAATAAGACCGTAAAATAACAGATCCCATCCACTTACCCCTCCCAGTTTCGGAAAAACACTCTCCCGCATACTGGGAACATTCAGGTCGGCCTCACTGGCCATAGATAATAAAGGAGTTAAAAAAACAAGCGAACCTAAAAAAAATTTCTTTTTCATCGTAATAAATTTTAAAAGTTCATTATATAGATAAAATTACTTTCGTTTTTTTTATTGTGCACAAATATATATTTTATCAAAGACGAAACAACTTATTTAAATCAT
>CAYLJE010000241.1:0-2418 GCA_964383915.1 uncultured Rikenellaceae bacterium | reverse complement strand
ATTAAAATTTTCATGTTCGTTTCATAATAATATCATTTTTTTCTGGTAAGAACGATCGTTTGTCCGGGCTTCATTTCTATTTTTATTACCGGTTGTTGCAATAAACTGTCCGCTATCTTTGTTCCGTTTACCACTACCGCTGCCCCGGTAAATGGATTGTCCAGGTTTAACAAGCCTCCCCTCTCGCTTTTTACTTCTACCCGAACCATATTGCCTGTTTTTCTTTCTGCCGATACGAGGAAAGCGCCTTCTGCCCGCAACGACCGAAACGAAACGTTTTTCCATTCTTTTGGTATAGCCGGGAATATTTTTATAAGGCCGGTATGACTTTGCAGTAACATCTCCTGTATGCCCGAGGCAAAGGCAAAATTACCCTCCAGCGTGAAAGGCCGGTAAGTAAACTTCGATTTTCCGGTTCCGGACTGATCCCCATTGACATGAAAACTGTTGGGAAGACAGAAACAAGTGGCAAACGTGCGTAATGCCTCCGCTGCTCCCTTGCCATCCATGGCCCGGGCCTTTATGTTCCCCAGCCAGCTATAGGAATAACCGCACCACCAGTCTGTACCCAGACTGTCGAGATAGCTTAGAGAGTTGGTGATAATTTGTCTGTCCTTCTTGCCTTTACTCCAGTCAATCAGCCCCAAAGGATGGATCGCCAGCAAATGGGAAAAATGACGGTGGGACACCCGAAGGGGTTCGCCGGGGGCTACCAACAGTCCAAAAGTGTCCGATACAGTGAAGTCCGGCCATTGTGACAATATATCTTTCCACTTTCCGGCTTCTTTTTCTTTCCCCAGCGCTCCCGCTAGCTCTGCGGCTTTCAAATAGGTAAAACGGATCAGTGCCAGATCAAAATTAGTGGTATGATCAAACCATGCTTCTCTTGAGTTATTATGAATTTCAGGGCTTGAGCTAAGTGGCAGTTTACGTTTTTCATTTTTCCCTTTTACTGAAATCTGATCCAGGTAAACGGCTACGGCTTTAATCCAGGGATAGGCTCTTTCTTTAAGAAATTTCCTGTCCATGGAATACCGCCAGTGAAGATAGAAATGCTGGCCAATCCAGGCCGCCACCGTAGGACCCAGTGAGTATTGTATCCACCCGCCCATGGGTTCCCCTGTCAGGGTGGTTACCCCGGGCATATTCAGGCCGTCGGTTCCGAAATAAGTACGTGTATATTTTTCAAATATGGGTTTCCGTTGCCACAACCAGTTCAGGAAACCTTCTTCCTCATCCAACTGGTTCCCTTTGTAAGCGGGCCAGTAGCTCAGCTCCGTATTCAGATCGTGATGGTAATCTCCTTTCCAGGGGGGAAGCTTTCCGTTATCTGCTGTCCAGACAGCCTGAAGGGATATTGGAGGGGTGTCTTTATGTGCTGCCGAACCAAATTTATACATCTCAAGATAATATTGTTTTTCAAGAATCGTATCCGGCAGACGTACTGAAGAAGCCGACCAATAGTGATCCCACCATTTTATATGATCTTGAAGAGCCATAAAAAATCTACGTTTAAATTGTTTTGATACTGTCTCTTTGGCCTTTTTTTGCGGTTTTCCGGGATAATGTGCACTGACCGACCAGCATCCTTCTGTCACCCCTTTACGGGTTTTCCACTGCACATTGATCTGATAGTGAAAACCACCCCATCCCCGTTGATCATATGTGATGGAATGATCCTTTCTGATCATTTTTCCTTTTGCATATCCGAGTCTTCTCAGATCCTGTCCTGTGACGGGATTGTCCGCGGCAGCTTTTCCTTTCAGGTTGTAAGGTGGATGGATGAGACGGATACTTACACTGTCACCCATCCCTTCAAAACGAAACCATCCGACCGGTTGATCCGCCTCTACAAAAGAAAGAAGGCGGGCACCATTGTTCCATTTCACTTCACAAAGGGCTTGTTGTGTGAACAAATGCACGGATGTGACGGAAGGATGACCCGGAAGATTAAATTCCAGGGCGCCGGCGGGAATTTTGGAAGGGGCCGGACGCTGGTCATAAGGCACATCAAATTTTTTCTGTACATTTTCATACGTGTTATGGACCCATTGATCACAAACCCATTTATATCTGAAGTCAGGTCCCTGTAAATGCTTCATCGGCCGCAGGTCCCACAGGTCGGAACGGTCAAGAGAAAAATGCAATGTGCCGTTTTTCTGCCATATCAGCTCACCCAGCAACCCGTTACCAAGGGGGACCCCTTCGTCCCAGGAAGAAGCAAGCTTTGAAAACCGAAGATCATGCGGAGAGGCCTCAAAATGCTCATTTACGGGATGACAGGAAGCGACGATGAGAGTCAGCAGGCTGATAAAAAATAATTTTTTCATGATGATCATTTCAGGTATTATCAGGCAATAAAGATAACAAATACAATTCGCTGCTGAACGCCGGAATAAAATATACTCCCCGGTGAAT
>CAYLJE010000240.1:0-2493 GCA_964383915.1 uncultured Rikenellaceae bacterium | reverse complement strand
AGGCTGAAACCGGGCGGTGAAACTAAAATTCCATCTTCACAGATTCACCTGCTGAGAAAGCAATTTCTTATCACCGATCTGGAGGGGGTCCGGGAATCTCCGTGGGGTTTTCAGGCATGGCATAACCATAAAAGAGCTTCCAAGCCTGGCCATACCCCTCTATTTCGGACTCTTTATTCCCGCCGTCTTTGTGGCAGTTTTGATGAATTTAAGTCTCACAACCCTTTTGGCGGCATTTATCCTTTTTTTTCTTCCCAGTATTGCAGCCATGGTGAAAGTAAGAAAAAAGAAGGCTGGCCTTTTAACGAGAATTCAGCTCTTTTTTCTGATCCACAGCTATTTTTTTGCAAGAACATTCAGTTTCGTTCGTTTTTAGTCTGTGACAGTTAAGTTGATTCTGATCCCCCCGATATTGTGGGGTCGAAAATAATTAATTATAAACGATATCTACAGGAGGATCAAATGGAAAATCAAAATCGCAGGACATACGATCCGGAATTCACAAGGACTTGATATATAGTGGAGAAAGCACTTAAAAAAAAGGGTGATTTGGCATTTCCAGGTAATGGTAAGCAGTTATTGACACCATAAGCAGCAACGTATAGCTGCAGAACAGGGGTTATTCAAGCATATTGAGTATATTACAACCGCAGAAGGAGACATTCTTCCAATGATTGGAAATCTCCAGCTGCCTATGAATCAGGATAGTGGCAGTTACAAAAAACTGCTTAATGCTTACCACACAAAAATGGGGCGGGATGAGGATAGAATATGTACACAGAAAATCTCGGGAAAGATGTAATCCTTTTTTGTAAGGCATTTTTGTCTAATCAATTGGCTAAATTTGCTCCAAAACTCTATGTTAACCTTACGCGTCAGACAGGTAGAGGTGAGGGGGAAAGAGAAGCACTACAGGTAGCGAGCTATTTTTTTGAGTGCTTCTATGATTATCGGAAGCAACTTGCCCTAGATGAAGAAGAATTTCAATCGTATTTGAGAGAAAAAGTGATCTTGGAGTATGGTCCAGGGGATATTTTGGGAGTAGCGCTCTTATTTTACGCATACGGAGCAAAAATGGTGCACTGTGTTGATAGGTTTCCGCTTGCTAAAATGTCAAATAAGAATATTGATGTCTACGTTCAATTGCTTAATTCCCTCGGAGAAAAAGAAAGGGAGAGAGCTGAAAATGCATTCAATGAAAAAGGAGATCCAGAGAGCGGATTTAATGTAAATGCTATAAGATATAAAATTACTAGGAATGGTCTTTCAGGGGCCATTAAAAAATATGACTTAATAATTTCCCGCGCTGTTCTTGAGCATGTTAACGATCTTGAAAAAACAATGATTGATATTATGTGTAGTATGAAGGAAGGTGGAATATCCTTACATAAAGTAGACTTAACAAGTCATGGATTAGATAGATATACTGATTTTGATTTTCTTACTTGGCCAAATGTTATCTACAGATTAATGTATAGCCATAAGGGTTTCCCAAATAGATGGCGTGTAAATAAATACAAGGAATTAGCAGAAAATTCAAACCTTCATGTGAAAGAACTAATTCCTACTGGTCGGCTAGATCAAAAAAAACTAAATACTATATATCTCAAATTAGCCAAGGAGTTTAGACATATTTCACTCAAAGAGTTATCTTGGCAGGGCTTTTGGATATATTTAGAGCATACCTAACTGATCCTACCCCGATATTGTGGAGTCGAAGATAACTCGTTATAAAAAATATTTAAGGGAGGATTAAATGGAAAATCAAAATCGCAGGACATACAATCCGGAATTCAAGAAAAATGCTGTTTTGTTAAGCATGGAAGAAGGCCATAGTAAAGTCAGTGAAGTAGCAAAAACTTGAGAATTCATAAGGATTTGTTTTTGCGCTCCAGGTATCGCAGCGATGCTAAAAATCAGGAAAAGACAAGCCGATATCTTAACAAGGTTTCGGCTCTTTTTTCTTCTGCATGTTTACTTTCTTGCTAGAACATGCAGTTTCTTTTCCTCAATTGCTTCGCAATTTAAATTTGGCGGTTATTGTTCGTGGGTAAGATAATATTATACGCTATGTTTTTATGTGGTGGTACCGCCGCACTCATTCGCCCCTGGATCGGGGTACGCTTGCCTACCTTTTCATCATCCTGACACCTCAGAACATCTGGTGGTGGAATTTTCAGGGCGCTAGGCCAGTTTACTGGATTATTATCCCTACTATTATTGGCTTTATCATTGCCCTCCTGAACGGGAGGCTTAAACTGGATGCCATTTTTCCTGCAGAGGACGAGGGTTCTGTCCTTCCTGTCACGCCAAAATAATTGTCCAGTTCGGTGAGCGGCTGAAAGAGGAAATCCTGTATCCTGTTCCTCATCGCCAATATGTCTTCAGTATTCCAATTATCCTGCGCCACTTCTTTAAATATGACAGAAAGTTGCTTGGCAGGCTCTGCCAATGCGTGAATCAGAGCCTAACTGCCTTTTTCCGCACAGCCCT
>CAYLJE010000239.1:0-2518 GCA_964383915.1 uncultured Rikenellaceae bacterium | reverse complement strand
GAATAAATAACAGATTCTACAGCCTGAACCAAAACAGATACAACAATGTTAATTTGTTCTTCGGTAATATCATAAAAAACAGGTAAGGAGATTTCCTGACTATATGTTTTAAAGGAAATCGGAAAATCCGCGATTCTGTAACCCAATTTTTTATAAGCGCTAAACAGGGGCAATGGTTGAAAATGTACATTCATAAGCACACCCTGTTCCTGGCAACGTTGAATGATCTTGTCTCTTTGTTTCTCGTTAATCCCCTGAATTCTCAAAGCATAAATATGAAAAGCAGATTTTTTATCCCGGGTTTTGGATACAGGCAGCTTTGCCCAACGATATCTTCCCAATAACTCATCATATTTACTGAACACCCACTCAAGTTTCTTCAGGGTATCGGTTTCATAGCGGTCAATCTCAACAGTTCCTATAGCGGCAAGTACATCCGGCATATTCGCTTTCATCCCGGGCACCAAAACATCATACCTCCAGCCCCCTTTGACAGATTTCATGAGGGCATCTTTTGTCTGGCCATGTAAAGAAAAGGTTCTCAAAAACCGGTAAATGCTTTTATTGTTAAATACATCCTGAAAGTTTAAAGCAATGGCTCCTCCTTCTGCCGTGGTTAAATTTTTTACTGCATGAAAGGAAAAAACGGAAATATCAGCTAATACACCCGTTTTTCTCCCTTTATAAACAGCACCAAGCGAATGAGCTGCATCAGCCAGTATCAGGATACGCCCCAGTTTTTTCTGTTCCGGAGAAGAGGGAGTGAACAAACGCTTTACTTCTTTTCGGTTTATCATTTCATATAAATTATCATAATCACAAGGAAGGCCTCCAAAATCTACCGGGATAATAACTTTTGTTTTTGATGAAATATTAGATATAACCTTTTCGGTATTTAATAAAAAATCATCCGGATTGATATCTACAAAAACCGGTTTGGCACCACAGCGCAAAATGACGTTACCCGTAGCACAGTATGTATAAGCCGGGATGATTACTTCATCTCCTTTTTTAATTCCAAACCAACGCAATATCATTTCCAATCCATTTGTAGCAGAGTTTACACATAATGTATCGCTGTTGCCACAGTATTTTGTAAGCTTTTTTTCAAACTCGTGTGTTTTCGGACCGGTGGTGATCCAGCCAGATCGAAGGGTTTGATGTACAGATTCCAAAATTTTACCATCAATTCGCGGAGGTGAAAAAGGGACGACCACCTTATCCTTTATTGGTTCAGTCATCTTTTGAACATAACCGGTCTTTTGCCTCCCCAATTTATTTAAGACAACTTCAATAACACGATATTGATCATCAATACTTAAACTACTGCCTGAAGGAAGGCAGAGACCGTATTCAAACATTTTTTCAGAAGTATGATTGACAAGTCCGGGCGCATCATGATACACGGGTTGAAGGTGCATCGGTTTCCATAAAGGTCTGGCTTCAATATTTTCTTTCTCCAGGGTAAGCCGGATATCCTCCCTTGTTATCCCGCCCGTTTTCTCAGGGTCAACAAGCATGGTAGTTAACCAGAAATTGGAATAGAATCCTTCCGGTTCATTTTGAAACGTTATTCCTTCTATATCTTTCAATTCCTTTTTATAAATGGAATTGATTTCCCGCCGTCTCTTCACTCTCTCATCGAGAACCAGCATTTGACCGCGGCCGATACCGGCAACAATATTACTCATCCGGTAATTATAGCCGATTGTGGAATGCTGGTAATGAGGTGCCTCATCACGTGCCTGTGTGGAAAGAAACCTGGCTTTTTGGATATATTCTGGATTATTGGAAACCAAAGCTCCACCACCGGAAGTCGTAATGATTTTATTTCCATTAAACGATAATATCCCCATTTCGCCAAATCCTCCCAGTGCTTTTTGCCGGTATGTACTACCCAAAGATTCTGCTGCATCTTCGATAACAGGGATCTCATATCGATGTGCAATTTCCAGGATCTCCTGTATCCTGGCCGGCATTCCGTAAAGGTGAACCAGAATAATTGCTTTTGGTTTACGCCCCTTTTTTGTCAGTTTTTTAACGGCTTCTGCCAAAAGTTCAGGATCCATGTTCCATGTTTCTTCCTCACTGTCAATAAGAAAAGGGGTAGCCCCAAGATATACCACAGGATTAACAGATGCCGAAAAAGTAAATGATGAACAAATGACTACATCTTCTCTTTTAACTCCCAGGATTAGCAGTGCCAGATGTAATGCAGCGGTTCCGGAACTCAGTGCAGCCACCGACGACACGTTAAGCTTTGCAGAAAGTTCTTCTTCAAAGCCGTCAATATTTGGCCCCATGGGTGATATCCAGTTTGTATCAAATGCTTGACGGATATATTCCATTTCATATCCGGACATGTGAGGGGGAGAAAGCCAGATTTTAGATTTCATTATTAGTTACTTTTGTTTGTTTGTCTTTCCTTTTAATTTAACCATTTGATAACAATTCAACTTAACCAGTGGTCATAATTTTGGGGGGTATTATAATTCCATACGGATACCTAATTCTACGG
>CAYLJE010000238.1:0-2543 GCA_964383915.1 uncultured Rikenellaceae bacterium | reverse complement strand
AAGACATTATATTGGATTTTAACGCAGGGATAGCCGAATCTTGTTGGATAGATGTAGGAGATGTTGATAATGATGGGAAAAATGAAATTGCGGTAGCAACGGGAAAGGGATCACGCTTGGTACGAGGCATATCATACATCGTCGTTCTAAAGAAAACTAAGCTATCAAAATAAAAAACCAGTGAAAAGTAATAAAAAATAATACTCTTTTCTCAAAGTAATGTGTTGAAAGCAATGCAGAAAGCTGTAAATAGGAATTTACAAAGACAAATGTTATGAGAGCTGTAATAAGTCAAATCTTTACCCCCAAAAACCCATACTATTCGATTAAAAACATGAATATGAACTTAAGTAATCAAATATTTGATCAGCATATCAAGAGATACTCCCCCGGCAGAAATTTTATAAAGAGCAGTATCAGTTATATTGTATTTTATATTCTTTTTTTTCTCTTTTGCAGTGGAGGCTTATATGCTCAGTTACAAACTGAGAAACCGTGGGCATATTGGTGGTGGATGGGTAGTGCCGTTACAAAAGATGGAATCACCTATCAATTGGAAAATCTATCCAACGCCGGTTTAGGTGGGGTTCACATTATTCCAATATATGGTGTAAAAGGTTATGAAAAAAAATTCATTCCCTTTTTAAGCAAAGATTGGATGGGAATGTTGCATTTTACAATTGATGAAGCCAAACGTTTGGACATGGGCGTAGATATGACTACCGGTACAGGCTGGCCTTTTGGAGGGCCACAGATTACTGCGGACATAGCCGGTAAAAAATATGTAATAAAAAACGGGAAATTTGTTACAGAACTGACGGGGCAGCGAGTGAAACGTGCGGCACCGGGAGGTGAGGGACTGGTGATGGATTTCTTTAGTAAGGATGCTCTTTTTCACTATCTGGCGAGATTTGACTCAGCCTTTGAAAATTCTCAGGTAAAGCCAAGATCTATGTATTGTGATTCGTATGAAGCGCATGCAGCCAACTGGACAAATAATTTTTTAAAGGAATTTAATAAGAGGCGTGGATATAACTTGCAAAGTGAGTTAAAATTGTTTCAGGATACTACAAATAATAAGAATGCAGTATTGATAAAAATGGATTATCAACAAACGCTTTCGGAATTGTTATACGAAAATTTTGCCGTAGAATGGACCAAGTGGTGTAAAAGTCAGGGCTTTCTTTCGAGGTATCAGGCTCACGGTTCACCTGGTAACTTATTAGATTTATACGCTCTGTCAGATATTCCTGAGACAGAGTCTTTTGGGAGTAGCAGATTTCCTATTCCGGGTTTACGCATACAAAAAATAAATACAAAGCCTAATCCTCTTTTTATGAAATTTGCCAGTTCAGCAGCCCATTTTGCTGGAAAACATTTGGTGGCTTCAGAAACTGCCACCTGGTTGGCCGAACATTTTAAAGTCTCGTTATCACAGGTGAAACCGCAGGTGGATGAATTATTTGCCGCAGGTATCAATAATATATTTTATCATGGCGTCACTTATTCCCCTAAAAATGAACCTTATCCTGGCTGGCTTTTTTATGCTTCTACCAATTTTGGTATTCAATCGTCTTTTTGGAAACAACTTCCGTTGCTTAATCAATATATTCAACGTTGCCAGCACCTGTTGCAAAACAGTCAACCGGATAATGACGTGCTGGTATATTTTCCAATGGATGATTTATGGGCGATGCCTGTTACATCGTCTTCCGGTATCCATCAATTAACTGCTCACAATATCGGGGAATGGCTGCTGCCGACATCTTTTGGACAGATATGTCAGAATCTACAAAAGGAAGGATTTACGTTTGATTATGTCTCAGACAAACAGTTGTATCAACTGGATGTTGACAAAGCAGGTCAGTTGTCTTCGGGACATACGGTTTATAAAGTATTACTGGTACCCGCTTGCAATTATATGAATGAGAATACTTTGTCCCGTTTGATCATATTGGCAAAGCAAGGAGCAAAAATTATCTTCGCTGACCATTTACCACAACAGGTAAGCGGGTTTTATCAGAATGCAGAACGTAATAAAAAATTCAAAAAGCATACGGAGGATCTGAAGAATTTCCCCAAGAATATTTTTATTACGAAAAAATGGAGAGAAACACTTAATAGATGCGGTATTAAGCAAGAAGGTTTTGCTAAAAACGGATTAAGGTTTATACGTAAGATATATCAGAATAATCTGGTTTATTTTGTAACCAATCTGAAAAATGATTTTCGGGAGGGTTGGATATCACTGTCGGCTTCATCAAATAACGTAAAGCAATATGACCCTGTCGCAGATACTTCCTGGTATGTGCCAGTTCGGACTAATCATTATAAGCAAACAGAAATATTCCTGACCCTGCTGCCAGGACAATCCTGTTTTTTGTTATGTGATAATAAGAAAAAGAAGATAGTGGATTTTGATCCGAAACCATATAATAGCTTCATATTAAAAGGGGACTGGAGCATTGACTTTATAGAGGGGAAACCAAAACTTCCCGCATCTGCTGTGATCCACAAAATGGTTTCATGGACGGAATTACCAG
>CAYLJE010000237.1:0-2553 GCA_964383915.1 uncultured Rikenellaceae bacterium | reverse complement strand
GACTTGGTTTTATATTGATCCGGATAGCTATGTGCTGCTTAAGGAAACATCAAAGCTCAGTTTTAATGGCAATGAGATGAAACGTTCGGTAGTTTTTAGTAATTATAAAAAAGTGAATGGGGTGATGATCCCTTTCAGCAGGAAGATGATGATGGAAGGAATGCCGCAGGGAGGTGGACGTCGCAGAGGCCCCGGAACAATCAGCTATACGTCTGTGGATTTTAATGTGAATATGAACGATGCTTTGTTTACGAAAGAATCTCTTTCGAAATAATGTAATACAAAACAGATTGGATAACCGGGGAGATTTCAATGTCCCCGGTTATTTTTTTATTTTAGAACGCAAGATCATAAAGCAAATTGTGTGCCATTTATGTTAGGGGTCATTGGCTCCTCCCCGGCCGTTATTATGTTAAGAGATTTCCGATGGTATTCCTATTTGTCGGATTGGTGATTTCTTTTGCTTCACGTGTATATAAGCTTTCTATCAGATCCTGATATTTCTTCGTGATCTTGCCCCTGATTATTTTCATGGTGGAGTTCATCAGGTGGTTCTCTTCGGTAAATCCTTCATCCAGGATACCGATAGCTGCCGGGAGCCAACGTTGCGGGAACATGGATTCGTATTTTCCTCCCGTGCGGTATTCTTTCAGTTCCCGTTCAATCATTTTCAGCCCTTCTTTCCGGCCTTCTTCTCCAACCGGATCAAGTCCTGCTTTCTTAAGGTGGCTACGAAGAACTTCCGTATTTGGATAGATCAGGGCTGTCGTATAAGGATTTTGATTATTATAAAGCATACATTGTTCAATCAAAAGGGACTGGTCAGAGAAAGCTTCTTCAATACCTTCCGGACTGTATTTCTCTCCGTCATCAGCGATCAGCAGACTCTTGAAACGGCCCAGCACATACAGAAATCCATCAGGGTCCATATATCCCATATCCCCGGTATATAACCAACCCTCTTTCAAAGTTTCTTTGGTTGCCTCTTTGTTTTTCCAGTACCCGGCCATCACATTGTCTCCTTTTATTACGATTTCTCCTTTTTTACCCGCCGGCATCTCATTCCCGTCATCGTCCATGATTTTTAATTCCATGTCTTTCACCAGAAAACCGGATGATCCCAGTTTGTGTTTTTTGGGGGCATTGGAGGAAATAATCGGAGCAGCTTCCGAGAGGCCGTATCCCTGATACATGGGAATACCCAGTGCATAGAAAAAACGTTGCAGCTCGATATCCAGCAGGGCTCCTCCTCCGATAAAGTATTCCAGGTGTCCACCAAAATTTTCCCGTATCTTGGAAAATAATATTTTATCATAAAGGTTTAGCAGGGGTTTTTTAAGTTTTTGCAGACCCCGGCCTTTGTTGTATCCTTCTTTGTTGTATTTATAAGCCGTTTTTATGGCACGTCTGAACAGTTTCTCTGCAAATTTTCCTTTCTGTGCTACTCCCTTTTCGATGCTTTTTCTGAAATTTCTGGCCAGGGAAGGGACACTGAACAACAAGCTGGGTTGTACCTCTTTGATGTTTATGGGGATGTTTTTCAATGTTTCCATCGGGGACATGCCGACAGTTACGGAAGCAATACTGGCTCCTTTTCCCATGAAACTGTATAAGCCTGCCGTGTGGGCAAAAGAGTGGTCCCATGGAAGGATTAACAGGGTTTTGAAGTAAGGAGGAATATCAATAAGACTATAAGCCTGTTGAACGTTGGCAACATAGTTTTTATGGGTGAGGATAATTCCTTTCGGGTCGGCGGTAGTGCCGGAGGTGTAGCTGATGTTTGCATAGTCATCTTCTCCGACTGCCTGTTTGGCCTTGTCCAATTGTCCGGGATATTTTCCAAGGTATTGATCCCCCGACGTTAACAAATCTCCCACATAGTATTCCTTTGCTTCGGGATCTTCAATAGAATCCAGGACAATGATTTTTTCGAGAGAGGGCAGGGCCCCGGCAACTTTTCTTACTTTAGGTAGTTGCTGTTTGGATACGATGACCAAGCGTGATCCCGAATGATCCATCCGGAAACGGACATCGTCAGGAGAAAGCTTTACAGACAGGGGGACGTTGACAGCTCCCGTATATAAAACTCCTAGTTCGCTGATGATCCATAAGCTGCGTCCTTCTGCAAGGAGAGAAATACGGTCTCCTTTTTTGACTCCCAGGCTCAGGAGGCCTGCGGCAAAGCGAGAAACTTCCCTGTGAATGTCTGAATAGGTGGCCCCTTCATATTTCCCTTCTTTTTTTTCCCACATATACACGCTGGAACCAAACTGCCTGACACTGTCTTCAAAAAAATGTATAATTGTTCTCATATGATAAATTTAAACCCCTCTTGGGGATGATTAAAGGGATGAAGATATAAAAAATTTATATAAGACGTGGTTGAGAATACTCAAGATTATAGAACCAGGAGCCCGGAATCAAGGAATGGCGGGTTGTATTATTTTTATCTGGATATTGTGCTTTGGTTCCCTGATTCTTTTCTGACAGGTCATTAAGTGGTCATTAGTCCCTGGCGGGACGTCATTAGCTCCCTGCGGTCGCGAAATTAGG
>CAYLJE010000236.1:0-2557 GCA_964383915.1 uncultured Rikenellaceae bacterium | reverse complement strand
CCCAGGGCATGCTAATTTCTCATTGTAAAAATCGGTCAGGGTCTGATTACCCAACCGTTCATGTCATTTGTTAGCCGGTAACTGAGAGTTAATACTTTTTAAAACTAATATCGTTATGAAAAAATATATAATTTTAATGACAGGCTTGTTTTTATGTTTGTTTTCTTGCAATGAAGAAGAAAATAATTTCCATGATGTCTCAGCTTATGTAAACCCTTTTATTGGTACTGCTGCCCATGGGCATACTTATCCTGGGGCAACACTGCCTTTCGGGATGGTTCAGTTAAGTCCTGATACAGGAAACAAAAATTGGGACTGGGCTTCAGGATATCATTCCTCAGATAGTTCAATCATGGGTTTTTCCCACACGCACTTAAGTGGTACCGGAGCCGCTGATATGGGTGATATATTATTAATGCCTATGACCGGCGTACCGAAATTTAACCCCGGAACCAAAGAAAACCCTGATGAAGGGTACCGTTCAAGGTTTTCAAAGTCTTCAGAACTCGCCAGGCCGGGATATTATTCCGTTATTCTCAATGATTACAATATAAAAGCAGAACTAACGACTTCACTAAGGGTAGGCTTTCATCAGTACACATTCAACAAGGGTAATAATACCTGGTTTATAATTGACCTTGGGCATGGTATAAGTAATAAAAATGTGGAAAGCCATTTAAAAATTATTGATAACAATAAAGTAAGTGGATTCAGGCATTCAACCGGTTTTGTAAAAGATCACCTTATTTATTTTTACGCTGAATTTTCAAAACCATTTAAAAGTTATATTACTTATACGGATGGGAATAAAGGGAATAATCGTACGGTAGGAGGTAAAATCTGTAAAGCGGCTTTACATTTCGATACAAAAGAAGGCGAAAAAATTCTGGTTAAGGTAGGCTTATCTACAGTAAATGAAAAAGGAGCGATGAAAAATATTTTGGCCGAAATACCTGACTGGAACTTTGAGAAAATTGTAAAAAATGCAAAGGAAACCTGGGAAAACGAACTTTCGAAGGTTAAAGTAAAATCCGGTGATAATGATAAAAAAACAATCTTTTACACAGCACTTTACCACAACTTAGTCTCCCCCAATCTTATTTCTGATGTTGATGGAAGTTACCGGGGATGGGATGGGAAAATTCACAAAAGTGATAAAAATTTTTATACAAATTATTCATTGTGGGATACCTATCGGGCTACACATCCTTTATATGTCTTGCTATATCCTGATAAAGATGTACAGTTTATTAATTCAATGTTAGAGCGTTACAAAGAGATCGGCGAACTCCCGATCAATGAATATGGTATAAATGAAACATTTTGCATGATTGGCAACCACGCTATACCTGTTATTGCAGATGCTTTTCTGAAAGGTGTCAAGGGTTTTGACCCTGAATTGGCTTACGAAGCCGTTAAACACAGTTCGGTGAACAACGGTTATAATTATAAGGTTGATTGGTCAAAATATATGAAATATGGTTATTTACCATCCGATTTGGTTCACGTAGAATCAGTTTCCCGCACATTAGAATTAACTTATGATGATTGGTGCGTAGCACAGATGGCTAAAAAATTGGGAAAAATAGACGATTATCGGTATTTTTCAAGACGGGCAGCATTTTATAAGAATCTGTTTGATAAAAACACCTCATTTATGAGAGGTCGCAATTCCGACGGTTCATGGGTTTCTCCGTTCGACCCAATAAAAGTTACCCATTCCGAAACCGGTGTTGGGGATTATACCGAAGCCAATGCATGGCAATATACCTGGAGTGTACAACATGACGTCAACGGATTGATCGAATTGATGGGCGGGGGAAAACGATTTGTTACAAAGCTCGATTCATTGTTTCTTCTCCCATCAAAAGTTTATGGATATTGTCTCGATGTGAGCGGATTAATTGGTCAGTATGCACAGGGAAATGAACCCTGCCAACATATTGCCTATTTGTTTAATTACGCAGGAATGCCTTGGAAAACTCAAAAAATCGTTCATAAAATTAAAACTACTCTATACTTTAATTCCAGAGATGGACTTTGCGGAAACGACGATTGTGGACAGACGTCAGCATGGTATGTCTTTGGAGCATTGGGGTTTTACCCGGTAACCCCAGGTGCTGATTTTTATGTGATCGGGACCCCTTCGTTCAGTTATGTAAAACTTAAACTACCTAATGGGAACAAATTTGTGATAAAAGCTCATAATCTCAGTGATAACAATTATTATATCCAATCTGCTAAACTGAAGGGAAAAAATTATACCAAATCTTATATCAGCTATGATGATATAAAAAAAGGTGGAATAATGGAATTTACGATGGGCCCGGGACCTCAAAAAAAATGGGGAAGTAAAACAAAAGACTGTCCGGTACAAAGGATCATAAAATAAAATAGTAAGAGATTTAGTTCCAAAATAGTTTTTAATTCTACTTTGACACATGAGATATTTTTTCTTTTGAGTATGCTCTATTGATATCCATTTGTCTCAATTGATGTCTAACATACATCCTCTCTATCATATCCTCATCGGTTACATGTTTATATAACTTATAAC
>CAYLJE010000235.1:0-2583 GCA_964383915.1 uncultured Rikenellaceae bacterium | reverse complement strand
CTCTGCAAATTCTGCAATTCTCCGTATTTCAATCCAACCCTTTTTAATAAAATCACTTCTTTAGGTTGTGGAATAACTTTGAATGGTGCAGGCAAAATTTCTGCAATCCCATTCATAGACAGGAGGAAAATAAATAATCCGGTAAAAATCAAAAGAGTACAAATTTTTTTCATGATTGCATGTTTTTGACACATTTCATAAAAACCTTTTTATTTTCAATTGTCTAAAGTTTCTCCTGCAACAACGGTTTCCAGGATATCTAATTTATCATTAGTCACATTAAAAACGATTAAGTCTGCCCGTTTTCCCTCTGCCAAGATTCCCCTGTCGTGAAAGCCATATAAACGTGCCGGGTTCATGGTTGACATATTGATTGCTTCTTCCAGGCTGCATCCGGTAAACTTTATCATATTCCCCACTCCGACATGGATAGGTAAAGATGCGCCGGCAAAACAGTTTTCTTTAGGCAGCATAATTATTCCTTCCTTCGTCAGGACAACATTTTTACCATCCCAAACATAATCTCCCGGCGGAAGTCCTGCCAACATGGTCATGTCGGAGGTAAGGATAAAGCGTTCGGCACCTTTGGCACGATAAAAAACCTTCGCCATCTCGGGACGCAAATGAAAACCATCCAAAATAAAACTTCCCATCAAGCGGTCATCCGCCAATTGCATCCACAGCGGATTGTTAAAACGATGAATATGGTTTGCCATCCCGTTTCCCAGGTGTGTGACCGTACGAGCACCTGCATCTACTGCCCTTTCAATATCTTCCGCACTTCCGTTATGGTGGCCTAATGAAACCACAATATTGTTTCTGACACACATTTTTATAAATGCTACCGCTCCCTCAACTTCCGGCGCCAGAGTCACCTGAAGGATCTTCCCTCCGGCTGCATTATTTAATCTTTGGAACTCGTCCCAATCGGGTTTCCGAACGTATTGCTGTGAGTGAGCACCCCGGTATCCTTCCACGGGAGAGATATAAGGCCCTTCCAGGTGAAAACCGGGAATCGCATAAGCAACCTCCTCATTCTCGAGCGATTTGGTTAAATTACGAAATGACCTGATAAGAGACTCCTGCGACGCTGTTATCACCGTAGGTAAAAACGTAACTACTCCCTTCTTTTGTAATGCCCTGACAACCCCAACCATATCTTCCACCGAAAGATCCTGTTTGGAAAACTCTATTCCGATATAACCATTGATCTGGTTATCGAAAAAGGCCGGAGCAATAAAATGTGTTGGATAAGGTTCCTTTTCAAGGTGATCTTTTTCTTCGATCTTCTGAATAACACCGTCTGAAACCTCCACAGAGATTTTCCGGCCATTGGCATAATGTATTCCTTCAATCTTTTTCATAAATTTTCTCTTTTATCCTTCAAAAAACATACAATAGACAAACTTAACAAAAAACAATCTTTAGCTGCTATGCTAAGATACGCCAAAAAATGCTATGTACCGTAATGATTTATGTTAGGCAACGCTGGGAATTCTTTATATAACTCTCTTTAGCAATATCTTCTCTTTATTTTTCCAAAATCAACGTATCTGCAAAACAGACCAGGCGAGGAATATCAGACCTCCAACAAACAACCAGGCATAAAGAAAGCCTACCAGGTCTTCCTTGTATCTTTTCGGAAATCCTTTCCATCGCTCTTTTGTGAACCAGGAAGGCAGATCAAGTAACAACAGGTCATGTCCCATCTCGGCAGCCAGGGGTTTTTGTCCGTTCTTCATCCTGTCCTCATCCGAGAGGCGGAGCATGTTATCAAAAAACTTATCTGTCTTTTCTTTCTCTTCCGGTTTGGTGATCAGGCTGATAACGATCATCACAACAAAGCCGGTCAACATAGCCCATCCGAAAGGGGCAGGCTTCCATTTATAGACAATCTCCAGTGATCCTGTATGCAGATAATTCAAAAGATAGTAAACGAAATAGGAAGAGAGCACGCCGGCCAGCGCACCGTAACGGTTGGCTCTTTTCCAGACGATCCCTCCGAAAATCATGATCCCCATGAAAGCGGCGATCGTTTCAATGAAGAGGAAGGCATACAAGACACTTTTCACGTACAGGGCAAACAGGACACCGAGCAGAGTAAGGCCCAGGCTGGAGATCCTTCCCACCCACAGCAACTCTTTGTCTGCAGGTTCTTTTTTGATGATCTCTTTGTAGATGTTTTGTGTGAAAAGGGCTCCGGAGTTGACCATGAAATTAGAGGCCGATGACATATTAGCTGCCAGGATAGAGGCGACCATCAGGCCTGTCAACCCCGGGAACAGAAGCACGCGTGTGGCATAACCGAAAGCCATCTCCGGGTCACTGAGGTGTTGACCGTTATGGATGACCAGGGCCGCGACAATCAGTCCGGTAAAGGCCCAGCCTATCGTCACGGTTCTTTTGACAAAGGAACCATATGTTTGTCCGATCCTCCCGTCCCGTTCAGTCCGGCCTGTGGCACACATTGACACCATGTGGGGCTGGGCTGTAATACCTATCACTCCATTCAAAGCCAGCATGGCTATGGTAAACCAACCGATACCAAGCTCAGGGCTGAAAAGCTTAAAAAAGTTAGTGGGA
>CAYLJE010000234.1:0-2623 GCA_964383915.1 uncultured Rikenellaceae bacterium | reverse complement strand
AAGATAAAAGTCGAAGCATAGCGAAAGATCCCGATTTATCGGAGATAAAAGAGAGGTGAAAGTGCAAGGAGCAAGAGCGAGGAAACACAAAAGTAAGGCATTACGTATGAAAAGAGTCGGTATTATTGGTGGAACGGGATTGGAGGATCCGGATATTTTCAGGAAGACCTCGGAAAAGAAGGCCACTACGCCTTATGGAGAGCCCAGCTCTTCTTTGACTTACGGTCTTATCAATGAAACGGAAGCTGTGTTGTTATCCCGGCATGGCAAACAGCATGCCATTCCCCCCACGCAGGTAAATAACCGGGCCAACATCTACGCTTTAAAAGAAGCGGGGTGCACACATATCCTGGCTACCACTGCCTGTGGCAGCTTACGGGAAGATATACGGCCGGGTGATCTGGTGTTCCCGGATCAGTTTATTGATTTTACCCATCATCGTGCAAATACTTTCTTTGAGCAATTTAAACCGGGTCAGTTAAACCATACCCCCATGGCTGAGCCTTTTGACGCACACCTGCGTGAAGTTTTTATACATATTGCAAGGAAGCTGGAGCTTTTGTATCATCCCGAAGCTACGGTCATCACCATCGAAGGGCCCCGTTTTTCTACCCGTGCCGAATCACGCATGTTCAGGATATGGGGTGCCGACATCATCAATATGTCTATTGCCCCCGAAGCGGCCCTGGCCAACGAAACAGGGCTTCCTTACGCCTGTATTGCCATCAGCACGGATTATGACAGTTGGCGGGAAGATGTAGCGCCGGTACAGTGGGAGGAAGTGCTGAAAGTCTTTGAAGATAATATCCTTCATGTGATCCGGCTGATACGGGAAACGGTGCCGGAGATCTGAAGGAACAAAAAAGAGAACACATCTTGTCCCCTTTCCTGCTTTCTTACTCTTTTGCCTTTTTACTTATCTCGTGGGCCCAGCAGGGCTCGAACCTGCGACCCCCTGATTATGAGTCAGGTGCTCTAACCAGCTGAGCTATGGGCCCCAAAAATGAGATTGCAAATTTACACAATGCTTTATAAATATTCAAATCATTTATTTTTAGCATAACAAACGGATACAATATCCTCCGTTTTTTTTATCTTAACGGTTTAAAACATTATTAAAACGCTTTACATAATATCAGTTTAAAAAAATGAGTATAAAATCCATCTTCCGGTATTTGCCGGTATTTCTCTTTTTGGTGGCTTGTCATCCCAGGAAATCATCCCCGTCGAAAAATGATTTATCTTCCTTATGGTCTTCCGGACAAACAGATAAATTCATTACCGGCGTTGTTATAAACCCGGTTTTTATTAAAGGAGATTCTTCTCTCTCTTACGCTTTATACCTTCCGAAAACATATAGTGACAGCATAAAATGGCCGGTTATTTATTTCTTTGATCCACATGCCGCCGGTGATCTTCCGGTAAAAAAATACGCTTACCAGGCAGAACAATTCGGTACTATTCTTATCGGATCAAACAATATAAAAAACAGAATGTCCGGAGACGAATTAAACCGGTTCCTCCGGCAACTTTTCGATGACACCTACCGGCGTTTTTCTATTGACGAAAAAAGAACCTGTGTGGCCGGATTTTCAGGAGGCGCCCGTGTTGCCACTTCCCTGGCTTTATCCGACCCGGCTATCCGGGGGGTGATTGCCTGCGGTGGGGGCTTCCCTTCCACCAGTCAAATCCCTCCGGTACATTTTGATTTCCTCGGCTTTGCCGGTAACGAAGATTTTAACCTGCCCGAGCTGTTACAACTCGACTCTTTCCTGAAGACACAGTCCTGCCGGCATTTTCTCATTCGTTTCAAGGGAAAACATGAATGGCCCGATTCCCTTACCTTCAGAGATGCTTTTCTCTGGAATACTTTCAATGCGATGAAAGACAATCTGATCCCGGTAAATGACTCACTGATCCAATCTTTTCAGAAAGAAACCATGTATGAATATCAAAGGATGAGTGATGCCCATATCATAGAAAAAGCAGATCTTCTCTCCGGATTAATCACCTTTTTGGATGGTCTTACAGACACTAAAGCATATGAAATCAAATTACAGAAATTATATACAGATCTGTCTTACAAAACCCGCCAACAACAATTTGCTTCTTTGATCAAAGAAGAATCCCGTATGGAGCAAAGTTATATTCAGGCTTTTACTTCCAGGCCTTTATTATGGTGGAAGGAAAAAATCAATAAATTAAACACAGAGATACGCAGAAACTCCGGTGAAAAAAGATCTTCTTATCAGCGGATCCTACACTATCTCAGTCTGGTAGCTTATATGCAGGCAGATGCCAGCCTGCGGCAACAACAGAATGAGTCAGCATCAAAATATATAACCATCTATCGTCTTGTTGACCCGGGGAATGCGTATGTCTATTACTTTTCCGCCATCCTGGAAGCTCGCAGAGGCAATAAGGCAAACACCATGAAATCATTGAAAAAGGCGATTCAACTGGGCTTTGATGATTATAAAGACCTGATGACAAGAACAGAATTCTCATCACTCAGGGATACTCCGTGGTTTGTTGCATTGGTAAAAAAATGAAGGAGTTTACTTTTGTAAATGACTGTTTTAAAGACGAGCATAACAGCTTGTATTGAGCTTGCCGAAATAAA
>CAYLJE010000233.1:0-2644 GCA_964383915.1 uncultured Rikenellaceae bacterium | reverse complement strand
AACTCCTTGATTTTATCCCGACAAATCGGGACGCAAGCCTCGAACTCGAACATTCCGAATCAAACACTGACTTTATGGACGGACACTAATTATTTAGTATGGCGAATGAAGATCTGATACATATTCGGCAGGTACTTGATGGAGATTCCCGGGCTTACCGGTTTTTGGTGGATAAATATAAAACCATGGCTTTTACCTTGGCTTTTCGGATTATTCAAAACGAACAGGATGCCGAGGAAGTGACACAGGATGCTTTTGTTCAGGCTTACCGGAATCTTAAAAAGTTCAGGCAGGAAGCAGGTTTCTCCACATGGTTATACCGTATTGTTTACAATGCTTCGGTATCAAGACTCCGTTTAACCGGTAAAAGAAGGAAAGAATTTATTGTAGATGAGGAGGTCAAAGAAGCAGCGGAAAACAGTTTTATAAAAGAAGATTACATCCGGTATCGTCAAAGAATGGTGCAACAGCTACTTGATCATTTATTATCTACAGACCGGGCTATTATCACCCTGTATTATCTGAATGAGTTGTCTGTGAAGGAGATAGCCGGAATAACGGGTTTGACGGGCGAGAATGTTAAAATGAGACTATACCGATCAAGGAAGAAACTTAAAGAGATCCTTCTGAAGAAGTTTAAACCGGCCTTAGATGATTTATTCTGAATTTATTTGGTAAGATTTTTATTATGATAGAAGATAAAGAAATACAGGCGTTGATCAAAGCCGGTGGGTATAAAGAACCTTCGGATAAATTTACTGACAGGGTTATGTATAAAATAAATGCTGAGAAAATAAGCCGGGAAAAACAGATAATCCGGCCCTGGTTCTGGGGCATGATGGGATTCATTTTCTCAGGTGCATTGCTAAGTGCTTTTTTCCTGAATCCGGGGAAAGAAAATGATAGTGAACCCTTCTTTTTTATGCTTAATATAAAGTTAAATCATATATTATCTTCTGTCAGTAGTTTGATAGCTGGTTTTCCTGTTCACTGGCTGACCCTCTCGATTGTTTTTACTGTAATGGCAGTGCTGGCAGTATTGGCACTGGAAGTCCACGACGCTGCCGGGTACGCCTGATTTCGTTTTTATAGGGATTTTAAAGTATGACATCCCGAAACGGGTTGCTTTTGAAAGAATTTTTTGCTTAAAGGCATTATTCTCCTATACTTTAGATAGCTTTATATGCAACCGGAACATTTGAGAAAAGACTTCCGGAAACCCTTTTTCCCTTATGCTTATGCAATCATTTATGGCTCATTCTTTTCTGGTAAATGAAAAACTGTTAATTTCGGACAGTTTTCTTTTAACATTTACCTGCGGTGGTGCAATCATATGCAAAAACGGAAATTATCAAGGGAATACGTAATGAAGATAAGCGTATTCTGTTGTGGTTGTATAACCAGATCCTTCCGGTTTTTGAGAATTACGTTAAAAATAACGGGGGGTCCTCATATGAGGCAAAAGATATCTTTCAGGATGTTCTGATGATTGTATATGAGCGGATCCGTAATGATTCTTTTCAACCGGAGTTAAATGTTCCGGAATATATTTATGGGATGTGCCGGTATAGGTGGCTGGAACGTTTTAAAAGGATTAGGAAACAACAGAATTATGAGGATATGGAGAGAAAAAGTCCTGAGCTGCCCGAGGAAATGCTGATTTATCCTAAACCTCCTATTAATTTTGAAGAAAAAAAACTGGCTTTGTATGTTAAATATATTACTTCACTGGGGAAGAAATGCCGTGTACTGCTCAGAATGCTTGCCAGGGGCATCCCGGTTAATGAGATTAGTGAAATACTCGGGCATCCATCGCTTAAGTCAACCTATAACCAAAAGGCATATTGCCTGGGAAAATTGATAGAAAAGATAAAGAAAGATCCTGATTTTTACTATCTGGATGAGGAATGGTGATGTTTCCTGAGAAGAATTAGCCATACGATCGTTCCCCCTGCTATGATAAAGATTACAGCGATCAGGAGAAAATACGGAAAATAAACCGGGGCACTGTTTCCCATCACCTGATAACTGGCCCAGAAATAAGGATTGGATCTCAGCGGACCAGCCTCTTTCAGATAAGTGATCTTTGCTTCCTGCAGCGCATTGTCAATCGGGACACCACGGATCAGATTTTTATAAAAAGAGGTCATGATGATGGCTCCGGTTTGATCCTGAACCTCCCACAAAGACATAATCAGCCGGGGAGCACCTGCATACATGAAACTACGTGCCAGACTAATAATCCCTTCTCCCTTGCTGAGCTTGCCACTGCCACTGTTACAGGCACTCAGCACCACCATATTGGCTTTGAATCGTAATGCATATATCTCGAACGTATTCAGAAAACCATCTTCCAGGGAGTCAGGAGGTTGTGAAAAAACCAGCTTTGAATATAAAGGATACTGATTGTCCAGTATAGTATGCATGGCCAGATGGATGATATCATAGCGGGAGGTGTGCGTTTTGAAATAATGCTCGCTGGCTTCGGCTCCGGATACTAACTTTCCGAAAGTATAACGGCAGACATTCCCGGCTTCTTTCTGTGCGTAAGGCAACGGATAAAGACGGAAATCTTTGGATTGCCGAACCTGCATGATCTGTTGAAGGTTTAAGCCGCTTTCCGGATAATGCGGGGCAAAAGCGA
>CAYLJE010000232.1:0-2656 GCA_964383915.1 uncultured Rikenellaceae bacterium | reverse complement strand
AACAGCTTGTTATTGCCAATAAGTTTTCTACAACTAAATTGATAAATTCCCCTCTCAAGAGGGGAATCTATTAAACTGTTTTACAAATCACTCCTTTTCAAAAAGAACAATTCGCGAAGCGAAGAAAATTCCCCTCTTGAGAGGGGCAACCCCGTCAGGGGTGGGGTGTGTTTTATCGCGAACAGTTCTAGTTTGTTAACAAAAATCATCGCTCCAGCTTGCCGCTTCCCAACGGATTATAACCTTTTTTAACTTCTTCGCCATCTTGATAACCATCATTGTCAGTGTCAGGATTATTTATATCCGTTTTGTAGATGAACACTTCGTCATAGTCACTCAAACCATCAATATCAGTATCAACTGATTTTGGATCAGAGTGATATTTAATAATTTCTTCGCCATCCATTAAACCATCACCGTCAGTATCCGGATTAAAGGGATCTAACCTATAATTAAGTTCTTCAAGATTAGATTTTCCATCACCATCAGAATCTATACTGAGATCACCATCATTTTGAACCATAATTAAACATACCTTTTTACAATTTTCGGAAACTATTTTCTGGCAATCCTCTTCGCTTGGGTCTTCAGTTATAATCATTTTGCACTGACAAACTTCCTTTTCTTTTTCATCTTCTATAACATCACAACTTTGTCCCTCATGCAATAAATATGAGTAACACAAAGGACCATATTCCAATAATCTTATTTCTTGGCATAATCTTATATCTTTCTTGTTCCAGATAATATCAAAAACTTTTACTTTATCTTTACATTTTTTTCTTAGAAAGGGAGTGTCCATAAAATATTCATCACATACTTTATCATTATTATTAACAATACCCACTTCTATTAAGCATAGCTCTCTGGTTCTATCTTTTTTAATCTGCTCACAAATTTCTGCCTTAAACTGCGTTTTAGCGAGAATAAAAAGACAATAATCTCTTTTATGATCATCAGTTAAAGCAAGACAATTATCAGGATTTTGACTGATAATGGCGTTTTGATAAGCAAGTTCAGTAAGACATTTATCTTTGCTTTCTTGATCAACTTGATTTTCGCATCGCTCTTTGGTAACAGGATAAATTTTATTTGGTGGATTAGGAAAGGGATGATAATCATACATTTCACTACCATCTTCCTTAGGTTCAATTGGTCTAGGTTTTTTCAAAAAAACCATACCAGTAATAATAACAAGCCCTATCAAAATTAAGATGATCAAAAAAAATATTATGTGTTTTTTATTTTTTGTCAGCTTTATATTTAACATAGAATAATATATAACCAATTAAAAACAAAGGCAGCTGGAATATCCAACATAATAAGGACTGGCTACTCCGCCGTATGTGCAATCAACGCCATTACATTTAGTGCATTCATTGTGATCGCCCGCGCGAATAAATGGAAAGGGAAGACGACAATCAATATTACCAGTGTTTCCCGTGCAATCACTACCAGAATGGCAAGTTACACCATGACAACCATCAGCTAAAATATCATCAGTTAATCCCACGCCAATACAAACCTTACCGGCATTTTTACAAACATCTTCACAATTAAAAGCAGGATTAGCGCCTGAATCCGTCCATGCTTCAAAATGTTTAATTCTAGTCGGACCTAAATCATTTATAGCTACCCGAGCTTCAGCTTTTGTAATTTCACCTTCTTTAAACGAACAACAATAGTCATATATATCCTCGCAATACTCTCCCGCTAATTTATATGAAGAATCATTATATGTATTTTTACAAATAACAGCGGGGGTATCAAGAGTAAAATCACAGACATATTTTCCTTTCTGGCAAACACCGCCTATTGAACCATCAACTAATTCCGGTTCATAGCACCCCTCTCCTATACTACCCGTAAGTGGATCCCCGACACAACCAAGAGTGCAAGTAGCAGGATCGCAAGCATAAATACTCTCAACCCACTCTGCTGGTGAAAGTCCTGTTCTTCCCTGAAAAGTAGCAAGCGTTTCCATCGGATCACACACTTCCGCTATTCCATCGTCATTGGGATTGGTAACAATTCCGTCTCCGCAATAATAATTAATTATAGGAGAAGCAGTCTCAAGTTCAATTCCGCAATCAAATTTATGCCAGCTTCCGTCTCCGAAAGGATCGTCAAATCCGAACAGAATCATAGTTGTATTGGTCGCAATCCAAGCGACAAAAACAATTACGAAGCCATAAAGCGATTTGCGGAAAGCTGTTTTGGCTGTGGTTACCAAGTTTGGATTACCAGATGACACAACATAAAGTATTCCTCCTATTACTAAAGACAAGACCGCTACGAGACCAACTATTTCAAGGAGATAACCCGTAATATTATCGGCTAAAATAACAAAATGGCATAATTTGCATTCCTCTTTTTCGTTCCATAAAGTTGTATCGTCGTCAAAATTTCTTCCACATGGAACAAGACCGCCTAAAACAGGAACCACAGCATCGCAAAACCCCATAGTGCATTTCTCGCTTGCACAAACAATACCGCACCTTCCGCAATTATTAAAATCCGTCAACACATTCGTCTCGCAAGTCCCGTCACAATCGCAATCGCCAAAACCGGCAGGACATTCCAAACTGGCAAATGCATTGTCTCCAAACAACAAACCAAAAGCTAAAAATAATAATATAACTAATTTTGAATTATA
>CAYLJE010000231.1:0-2665 GCA_964383915.1 uncultured Rikenellaceae bacterium | reverse complement strand
GGATCAAATTGAAAAGTTGGGGATTTGATTAAATAGTTGAATTTTTGTAATCCAATAAAAGGTTACAAAATATGACATCAACTAAAGAAGCAAACAGGTATTGGGGTTGTCTCAATTTCAGACAAGGAAGTGGCAGGCATGGCAACATCAGGTGGTATTGAGTTTAATCCCTTTTGGCGTGGGTGTAGTTCTTTTATCATGCAATCGCTTGCGTGCATTTTGACAGTCCGGGGAAGAACAATACTTCTGATTCTTTACACGTGGATTACACCGGCATGTGCGTCCACAATGTAGGCAGATGAAAGTGTATCTCATTTTGCTAATCTTTCAAAAATACGAAAGATTACAGTTTTTATTCGGAAAAAAAAGTGGTAGTGTTTTTTACCGGTGGATGGTATCAGTTTAGTCCGATATTAAAACACATTTGTACCGGGATATTTGCAAAAGACTGAAGTAGTCCTCGACGTCCATCACAAACTATGTCCTTGATGATATACCCCATCGATTTCAGTTCTTCAATTCCTCCTTTATAAAGTTTATTGGATTCCATCCTAACATAGTATCTTAAAAGATTATTCTTGGTTATGGCATTTTTAAAAAGCATCATACCAAAATTCCTCCCCCAATATGTTGTATCCATTAAAACAATGACCTCTTTTGATGTTCTTCTAAAATTATGAGAACAGGTTGGTTGATACTGATCGATTCTTCTTTGGATGGTTCGGATGAAACAATTATATTTTTCTGCAAGCTGTTTATAGGTCTGTTTCTCTTCCCGATATTCTTCCCATATCTTTCTTGGATTTGTTCTTTTCCCACCTAAAAATTGTTTCCCGCAAGCGTGACATTTATATAGTTGTTTCCCTTTAACTTTTCCATTTTTCTTGACAATTGGACTTTCACAGTAAATGCATTTTTTTTATTCATAACCTTTGATTTGCCTCAAAGCTAATGATTATGTACCTTTCAGAAGTTTTCAGCCTAATTTTTGTTTATTAAGCCTAAAAAAATGGAAACCCCCCGCTGGCGCGGATTTGTCACATTGTGATCCCTTTGGGACAATCAGTGCTATTTCTATTTTATCACCGTCATTTCCAATAAACCTTTTTCACCAGTATGATCACCGGCGAAGAGCTCATAAACGATCCGGGAGGATCGTTTTACGAATTCCGTCATTATAATGAGGAAATATTATGAAGCATGAAAAAGAATCAAAATATATTTTTGTCTGTCAAACATCGGTTGCAGTAAATAGTATTGTATTTTATGCATATTATGCAGAAAAAAGCCTTGTATTTTAAGCATAATATAATTATATTTGCATTATGAAAAGAGATATTGAGGAAATTTTTAAATCCTGGAAAGATGAAAAACACCGTTACCCACTCCTGGTACGTGGTGCCAGGCAGGTTGGGAAAACGTATTCTATAATAAAGTTCGGGAAAAATGAATTTGAAAATTTAGTGGAAATAAATTTTGAACAAAAACCTCAATATAAAATCTGTTTCGATACACTCGAACCTGAAAAAATAATAGAAAGCCTGTCTATTCTTTCTAAATCGGATATAATACCTGGAAAAACCCTGCTGTTCTTAGATGAGATACAAGAATGTCCTAATGCAATTAGTGCATTGAGATATTTTTATGAACAAATGCCCGGGTTACATGTTATCGGTGCAGGTTCCTTAATGGAATTTGTAATTTCTCAGGAAAATTTCAGGATGCCGGTAGGCAGGGTGCAATACATCTATATGAAACCCCTCTCCTTTTTAGAATTTCTTGATGCGGTTGGAGAAAACAGAACCCGAAAAACTGTTGAAAATATAACCTGGAATAATTTACCCTCTCCTGCTGTTCACCACCATCTTATCTTTCTTGTAAAAAAATATTCTATTGTAGGAGGAATGCCTGCAGTTGTTTCAGAATATGCAACAACGGCCAATCTGGACAGGTGTTTACAAATACAAACAGTTATTATTCAAACTTACCGTGATGATTTTGGTAAATACGCGAGCAAAGTGAAGCACAAATATCTGGAAAAGATTTTTTATGCCGTTCCTAAAATGATTGGGAAAAAGTTCAAGTACTCTCACGTAGATAGTATTATGCAATCCCGCGATTTAAAAGAGGCATTGGAACTTTTAGACAAAGCAGGCGTTGTTTACCGGATAAAACAAATCAGTGGCGAAGGACTGCCTCTGGAAGCCAATGCTAAAGGGAGACATTTTAAAACAACTTTTTTGGATATTGGTTTAATGCAAAATATTTGTGATTTGAGTAGTGAGATGCTTATGTCACCTGATGAAAATTTTGTAAAAATAAACGAAGGAGCTGTTGCTGAACAATTTACAGCCCAGGAGTTATTTGCCTACCGGGATTCTTACCAGGTTCCTTCATTATTCTACTGGGCTCGCGAAGCACGTAATAGTAACGCGGAAATTGACTATATCATTCCATGTTGCTCATCTGCTTTGCCAATTGAAGTGAAAGCAGGGAAAACAGGTACATTACGAAGCATGCATATCTATCTTGAGAAATATCATTTACCCACAGGTGTAAGAATTTCGCAAATCTTTTTTAATAAAAACCAGCCCATTATTTCAATACCCTTTTATGCCATAAAACAAATCCCTTACCTCTTAAAAGGTTTAATTTGACTAAATCC
>CAYLJE010000230.1:0-2693 GCA_964383915.1 uncultured Rikenellaceae bacterium | reverse complement strand
CAGGTTGATAAGATTCTTTCCGGCATCCCGGAGGTTGTTTCTTTTTCCAGAAGAACAGGGACGCAGATGGGTTTTTTTATAACCGAACCCAACACGGGTGACTATCTTATTCAGCTTACCAAGAAAAGACACCGGACAACTGAACAGGTCTCTGATGATATCCGGAAACGGATAGAAGCCACCGTGCCGGCACTTACTGTGGATTTCGGCCAGGTGATTACGGACATGCTGGGCGATCTGATGTCTTCTGTCCAACCTATTGAGATAAAGATCTTCGGAGAAGATCATAGTAAACTGGAAGCTTATTCAAAAGAAGTGGCCGGTCTGGTAAAAACCGTTAAAGGGACGGCTGACGTATTTGACGGAATCACCATCGCCAGTCCTGTCATTAATATTAAACCAGACGAACCGCAACTGGCTCAGTATAACCTTACACCTTCCGATTTACAATTTCAGGTACAAACACAATTACAGGGATCCGTGGTTGGGAGTATCCAGGAGAAAGAACAATTGACAGATGTTAGAATGATTTATCCCCATGCCAAAAGTACTTCTGTAGATAAACTAAACCGGGCAAGGATATTCCTTCCGGACGGTACATTAAAACCGATCAATGAATTTGCTCAGATCAATATTGAAAAAGGGGTGGCAGAAATCCACCGGGAGAATCTGCAATCCATGGGTGTGGTTACGGCCCGGTTGAATCAAAGGGATCTTGGCAGCGTGATCAGGGATATCAAGAAAAAATTGATGAATATCCGGTTGCCTGGCGGTTATCAAATAGTCTATGGCGGATCATACGCCGAACAACAAAATTCCTTTAGAGAACTACTAATCATCTTATTATCAGCCGGAATGCTTGTTTTTACGGTTATCCTCTTTTTATTCAAAGACATCAAACTGGCTGTGATGAATATCATTCTGGCTTTTCTCGGCACAGCAGGAAGCCTGTGGGCCCTTTATCTCACCAGGACCCCTTTAAATGTAGGCAGTTATACCGGTCTGATCATGATCATCGGAATTATTGGAGAAAATGCAATATTTACCGTTCATCAGTTTTTGACACTGGTCAAACAGGAAGATACAGACAAGGCAATCATTGATTCCATATCTATTCGTTTGCGTCCTAATCTGATGACTGCGACAGGAGCAATTTTTGCCCTCATGCCATTGGCTTTAGGTATTGGTACCGGTGCACAAATGCACCAACCGTTAGCTATTGCCGTCATCGGAGGGTTTCTCTTTGCTATCCCACTGTTACTCGTTGTTTTACCAACACTTTTACGACTTCTTTACAAAAAATCATGAGTTTGTAATCACTAGTGATTGATACCTTCAGAATTTCTTCAAAAATGAAGCGTATCTTTGTACCATGAAACTATTGCTCATAGAAGACGAACCGGAACTGGCAAAAAGCATCCGCGATTATCTGAATGGAAACGAATTTGTGTGTGAATGGGCAGATCATTTTTCATCAGCCATGGAGAAAATATCAGTCTATGATTATGATTGTATCTTACTGGATCTGATGCTACCCGACGGAGATGGATTTGATATTCTGACAGAACTGAGAAAACAAAATAAGACCGACGGGGTAATTATTATTTCTGCAAAAGAGACACTGGAAACCATTGAACATTTTGCAATTGATAAAAACAAGCCCCCGCAATTTCCAACTGCCAACATCGAAGAGTTTAGCCGGTTAAATAAAAGTATTGGTAAACTGATAAAGAAAAATATCACTATTTATGAAAGCCAACGTGAATTTTTAGAAAATGCGGCACACGAATTACAAACACCCATTGCCGTCTTTCAGGCAAAAATTGACACGCTCATACAGCGTTCGGATGTTACAGAAGATCAGTCGAAAATATTAGGTTCGCTGAATGACAGTGTTTCCCGATTGGCACGATTGAACAAAAACCTGTTACTGCTTTCTAAAATTGACCATAACACTTTTAATGAGGCTGAACAAATATCAATCAATGAGCTCATCCGGAATCAACTTGCTTTTTTTACGGAACAAGCATATCAAAAAAATATTCAAATTGAAAAAAAGGGAGATGTAGATGTAAAAGTTAAGGCAAATACCGGATTAACCGGGATTCTTTTAAGAAATCTTCTTTTAAATGCCATACAGCATAATGAGCAAAACGGAAAGATCGATATCGTACTTACAAAAAAGAAATTAAACATAATAAATACAGGAGTACCCCATGCATTATCCCGGCAGAAGCTCTTTAGCCGTTTCTCAAAAGATCATGCTTCAGAGCAGGGAAACGGTCTGGGACTGGCAATCGTTAAGAAAATTGCCGATCTTAATCATTGGTCGGTTTCTTATACTTTTACCAATAACCTCCATTCTTTTTCCATACAATTCTGATAGCTTAAAATTCTTTTAATTTTGATGATTCTTTAGTCGGCATATGTTAGAAATACGAAGATGAAAATTGTAGCAATTTTATTATTCCTGACCATGTTTTGCATTACGCAAACAGTTGGACAGTCTTTATCGGACACGACCATACAGCATTCGGACAAGAGAAGTTCTGTAAGCTTGTTTAGAAAAAGTATTTTGCCAGTTTTCCTTATCGGAGCGGGCGCTCTCCTCAGTGGCAGCCAGGGGGAACAAAATGTACATACCAGCCTCAGGAATTTTGTCGGGAATACGTATGAATTCCGTATCGATGACT
>CAYLJE010000229.1:0-2734 GCA_964383915.1 uncultured Rikenellaceae bacterium | reverse complement strand
TATAAGGACCCTAATGGAGGATCCTATCTGAAAAGTACCCGCATGTTTGTAGCTGACTCTGTCGGTTTGAAATAAATTAATCTTTACAATAAAATGGAATACAAGGGGAAATATGAGGTCTTTGATGCCTCACAGATTAAAACTTATCCGGTATCGGAAAGAAACAATAAGGTTAAACTAAGTGATCTGGTAGATCCCAAAGAAGTACTGGAGTCTTCCTATGAAATTCCGGAAAACGTGAAAGATCAACTTTCTTTCCTGGCCGGGAGTATTGTTACATCACGTGAAAAAAACAGACCGGTGGTATTTTTTACCGGGGCTCATATGATTAAGAATGGGTTGGGTCCTTTGGTGGTAGATCTGGTGAAACGTGGTTTATTGACAATCGTTTCTGGTAATGCTGCTACTTCCATTCATGATTTTGAATTGTGTCTGTTTGGAGAGACCAGCGAATATGTCCCGCAAGCATTGGAAAAAGGACAGTTTGGGATGGCTTTCGAATTTAACTATATCAATGCAGCCTTAATCGTAGGTAACCGGATGAAGTTAGGTTATGGAGAATCTGTGGGTCGGATGATGAAGGATGCTTCCTTCCGAAACAAGGTGGAAAAAGTACTCGGGCTGGCACTTTCTTCTACTCATTTTGAAAATCCTCAGATCAGTGTACAAGCGACCTGTTATGAAAATAATGTGCCGTTGACCATTCATGCCGGGATTGGTACCGACGTGATAGATCAGCATGTTTGGTTCGATGGAGAATCAAAGGGAGGCTGCTCAGGAAGGGATTTTCTGATTTATGCCCGGGAGATTACAAAACTTACAGAAGGAGGCGTTGTCCTGAATATAGGTAGTGCAGTTACCGGTCCGGAAGTTTTTTTGAAAGCAGCTTCCATGGCAGGAAACATTGGTAAAATCCCCAAAGGGATTATTACAGCCGATTTTGATATTCGCCCCTACGACCCGGATATTTTTAGCAATGAGCAGGCGGTAGGTTATTATTACCGTGACCAGAAAAGTATTGTGACCCGTGTACCACAGGCTTATGGAGGAAAAGGAATGTACATAGGAGGAAATCAGAAACAGACTTTTCCGTTTTTATACAAAAAGATTATTGATTTACTTTAGAATTTAATAATTATCTCCGTACCCTTTTATCTTAGTGGAATGGGGGTGACATAAAAACAGTAACTATGAAAGACGAACTGATCAAAAATATTCTACAAAAGATACAAAAGGTTCGGATCGCGGTATATGGAGATTTTTGCCTGGATGCTTATTGGCTGATGGATCCTGATGGATCAGAGGTGTCGGTAGAGACCGGACTGAAAGCCGAAGCGGTGTCCAAACATAGCTATTCACCGGGAGGAGCCGGGAATATAGTTTCTAACCTGGCGGCCCTTAACCCAGCTGAGATCAAAGTAATCGGTGTGGTGGGAGATGATATTCATGGTCGTGAACTGTCGTCACAATTACAGAACCTGGGCGCAGATACTTCTTCATTACTCATTCAAAAAGATAAATTTGATACTTACACCTATACCAAGAAATATTATGGAGAAAAAGAAGATCCGCGTATTGATTTCGGAGTGAAGAATCAGCGTTCTCACGTAACGGATAAAGAGTTGCTGAAAAATATTGAGATTGCTCTGAGAGCATATGATGCTTTGATCTTTAATCAGCAGATCATGAACAGCATCCCAAATCAGGAGTTTATTACACGGGCTAATCAACTTTTTGAAAAATATAAAGATAAAATTGTTGTGCTTGATTCACGGCACTATAATGCACAATTTCGCTATGTTTACCGCAAAGCCAATGATGTTGAAGTGGCCGTTCTCAACGGGTTGAATGTGACGCCGCAGGAAACGATTTCTCTTTCTGATGTTAAAAAATACGGACAAAATGTTTTTGAGCAATATAAGAAACCGGTGTTTGCCACTTGTGGTCCCCGGGGAATCATGGTCATAGATGAGTCTGGCATTACCGAGGTCCCGGGTGTCTTATTAACAAAAAAACTGGATACCGTCGGTGCCGGCGATACCACCATCAGTGCGTTGACCTCAACCCTTGCTGCCGGTTTTCCACCGGCCGATGCGGCCCGGTTTGCCAATCTGGCTGCTGCGGTGACCGTCCAGAAACTGTTTACTACGGGTACTGCCTCGGGAGCTGAGATACTGGCATTAAATAAAGACACAGTTTACAGTTATCGTCCTGAACTGGCTGAAGATATCCGGCAGGCAAAATATGTTACAGAAACGGAATTTGAAATTTGTGATCCACCGGTGCGCTCACGTATGGGTAAAGTAAAACATATTCTTTTTGACAACGATGGTACGATCAGCACCTTGCGACAGGGATGGGAGGCCGTTATGGAGCCAATGATGATCAAAGCTATTCTGGGTGATCAATATAAAACAGCCGATGTCGCTTTGTATCAGAGCGTGTATGAGCAGGTGCAGGATTATATTGATGCTTCTACCGGTATCCAGACTATTCTGCAAATGGAAGCCCTGGTAGAGATGGTAAAAGATTTTGGTATTGTCCCGAAAGAAAAAATACTGGATAAATTCGGTTATAAGAAAATCTACAATGATGCTTTGATGAGGGTGGTTCATAAACGCCTGGAGAAATTGGAGAAAGGAGAATTATCACGGGAGGACTTTACTTTGAAAGGGTCTGTTCCATTTCTCAAATTACTTCGCGAAAAAGGCATGGTGCTATACCTGGCCAGTGG
>CAYLJE010000228.1:0-2752 GCA_964383915.1 uncultured Rikenellaceae bacterium | reverse complement strand
TTCGGTACAGAATTTTTTGATCTCACTGTTCGAACCGGGTTCCTGATGGCCGAAATTATTGGCCGGAAAGCCAATAATGACAAAGTTCTTGTCTTTATACTGTTTATACAGCTCTTCGAGATCCTTGTATTGGGGAGTAAAACCACATTTGCTGGCGGTGTTCACCACCATCACTTTTTTACCTTTGAGTTGGGACAGCGGATAATTGTATCCGTCAATATTTTTGACCGTAAAGTCATAAAATGACTTCTGGGCCTGCACTGCAGACGACATGGCAATAAGCCCGGAAAAAAAGAGGAGCATCATTGTTTTTTTCACATGATTTATATTATTTTGATTTTATTTGACAATAATACAAAATTATTTAGAATAATTCTAATATATATTTAATTTTATTCATTCCCGGATTCTCCGGAACAACATAAAAGATTATGTTCTATTTTTACAGACTTTGAATATGCTGCATAATTTGAAGATCAATTACTATTAAATCATTCTAAAATAACTTATCATGAAAAAATTATTGCTGACCATTTTGACAGTAACCGGAATAAGCCTATTCGGGATAATGCAGACTTATGCCTGCACCAACATCCTGGTCAGCAAGAGAGCCACGACAGACGGATCAGTGGTTATCACCTATTCGTGTGACGGAGAATTTCTCCCTCATCTGACATATACGCCAGCCAAAGATCATGCTCCGGATGAGTATATTGAATTACGTGACCGGAATGGTCATATACATAAGATCAAACAGGTAGCCCACACCTGTGCTGTGGTAGGATTGATGAATGAGTTTCAGGTATCTATCGGGGAGACCACTTTTGATGGTCGTTTGGAACTACAAAATCCCGATGGAGCTATTCATTACTGGACCCTGATGAACCTGGCTCTGCAACGGGCCAGGACAGCCCGCGAAGCTATCCAGGTTATGGCAGATTTGGTGAAGGAAGCCGGGTATGCCAGCACGGGCGAAACGTTTTCCATTGCTGATCCCAACGAAGCATGGATCATGGAAATGGTCGGCACGGGGCCTGGGGGCACAGGGGCCCTCTGGGTAGCCCGTCGGATTCCTGACGGATACATCAGTGCCCATGCCAATATGTCACGCATTGGGGAGTTTCCGCTGAACGATCCGGATCATTGCCTCTATTCACCCAATGTGATCAGCTTTGCTGAAGAAAAAGGATATTATAACAAAAAATCCGGCAACCATTTCCGGTTTAACGAAGCGTATGACGTTGTCACACCGGGCAAGCGCAGATACTGTGCCAGCCGGGTATGGAGTATCTTCAGGAGAAGTGCTCCTTCCCTGCATCTATCGGCCGATTTCAGCCGTGGCGTAAAAGATGCAGCACGGTATCCCCTCTGGATCAAACCGGATAAGAAATTATCCATACAGGATGTGATGGCTTTGATGCGTGATCACTATGAAGGGACTCCATATGATATGACCAAAGGCATAGATGCAGGTCCGTTCAGCACACCCAACCGCTGGCGTCCGATCACCTGGACTGTAGATAGTGTGAAATATGCCTGGGAAAGGCCTGTATCCACCCAACAAACTGCATTTTCCTTTGTATCACAGGCCCGCTCCTGGCTCCCCAACCCCATCGGAGGAGTCTATTGGTATGGAATGGATAACACCTACACAACCTGTTATATCCCTCTCTATTGCGGAATCACAGATATCCCTCCGTCTTTTGCTACCGGCAGCATGAAACATTTCTCGTGGAACTCTGCGTGGTGGGTTTTTAATTTCGTAGCCAACTTTGCCAATGTAAAATATTCTTACATGATCAAAGACATACAGAAGGTGCAGAAAGAACTGGAAGGGAATTTCTTTGCTTATCAGCCGGCCATTGAGAAAGCAGCCACGGAACTGAACAAAACAGACCCTGCCCTGATGAAACAGTTCCTGACCGATTACTCTGTCCTGCACGGAGAAGAAGTTGTAAAAAGATGGAAACAACTGGGGGAAGACCTGGTAACCAAATATAACGACGGATATGTGAAGGATAAACACGGATACCCTCATGCCGTTGGTTATCCGGAAGAATGGCTCCGGAATGTAATCAAATTGCGTGGAGGCCACTTTAAGCTGCCGGTGTGGAAAAGATAACAGTAAGGCGAATGGACTGTGGTAGCTGGCTGCGCCAGGGAAATTAGCAGCCCCCGGCTGCGATATTTGATAGAAATTTATTCGCTGACGCTTGCGAAATTGAGGGACGTAATAAAAAATTTCGTCACGCAGTGACTAATTTCGATCTGAACGAAGTGAAGATCTAATTACGTTCGCGTAGCGAACAAATGACCATTGCCCCTTCTCCGGAAAGGACCGGCGGTTGTAAATTAAGTTAATTCATTATACCATGAACATTACTTTCAAACCCATCGGAATCATCCGGACGCCTTATAAGAAATATGCTCCTTACCAACCGGTAGAGACGGACAAGAAGGATTTTTATGTGGAGATAGATAAAGAATATGAGGCAGGTCTGGATGAGCTATCCAGGTTCAAATACATCTATCTCCTGTATTTTATGGACAAGATCAACAAGCCCCTCTCTATGGAAGTAGAGCCGCCCTGGGCTGGGGGGAAGAAAGTGGGACTATTTGCCAGCCGTTCACCCGTACGTCCCAATCCCATCGGACTGAGCATCGTCCGGCTGCTGAAGATCGAAGGAAGCCGGCTTTTTACCACGGGCCTGGATGCGCTGGACGGCACGCCGTTGCTGGATATCAAACCGTA
>CAYLJE010000227.1:0-2761 GCA_964383915.1 uncultured Rikenellaceae bacterium | reverse complement strand
ACTTACTGCTTCTTTTTTTGGCTCAACTGAGCCTTAAATCCTATTATGTTAGCAACCGTACTTTCTCATCGCGACAATTGATAATCTCTAATTAATAACTCAGCCGATAAATTCAATTTATTTGCCAGTCTTCGTATCATATCAACAGTCAATTTACGTTTACGGTTCAGAACCTCAGAAACCCTGCTTTTCCCTCCAATCTCCGGAACTAAATCAACCTGTTTTAGTTGCATTTCCTCCATTCGAATTTTAATAGCTTCAATAGGGTCAGGAGCTTCAATCGGGAAATATGTTTTCTCATATTCATCAATCATTAGGCCAAGTATATCAGCTTCATCACTTTCAGGAGTCCCAATTGGGGCATTAAATATTTTATCAAGTCTGTCTAAAGCATTTTGATAATCCAAATCTGTTTTTATTAATTTAATATTCATCTCTTTAAGTTTTTAAATTGTAGTTGAGTCAATTTTATCATATTCTGCATGAGTTCCAATGAAACGTATAAATGCCCATTGTTTCTCAAAATTAAATTTAACAATTAATCGGTACGAATTCCCCTTGATATTAAACACTATCCTCCCGACTTTAAGAATACTTGCATTTGCATAAGTTTGTTTAACATCGTTTGGTGTCTTCCAATCTGAACTCATCGCTGTGTCAAACCATGTTTTTAAATACTGTTCGGCGTCAGGATGTTTTTCCCAGTATTTTCTTAATGTACTCTTTGCAAAGATTCTTTTCATTTTTCAAGTTATCAGTATGCAAAGATAATAAATAATTCGCAATTTGGGAACTTTATTTTAAGTGAGGTCTTTTTTTGTATGGTTGCACCGGGTAGCTTACGCCCCCTAAGAACCGTACGTGCGACTTTCACCGCATACGGCTCAAGCACTTTTAAGGCTCACCCGGTGAAGGGGAACCCGGTTGTTAAAATTCGTTTCCTTTACATCAAAAGTAGTAATTTGTTTACACTCCTTAGCTAAATCAACTCTCCATTTTTTCCGTTGGAAAAAGTACTTGTCAAATTCCGGCAGGTATGGGTTAGCGATGCTTCTAATTTTCACATGATACCGAATAGGAACATAGGCAATCCTGTACAATCTGTATCCTTGGATTCCTTTCTTTCCTTCTCTTATATCGGTAAAATGGCCATCAGTAAAGTAACGCCTGTAAATCCACCAACGGTTTTTATTACCGTGCTGGTATTTAGCCCATCTTTTTAGTTGCCAGTACATGTAAGTCCCCAGTTTGGCGAATGTACGTTTAGCACAAATCCCTTTATGGTAATTCGACCATCCCCTGATAACAGGGTTTAGAAGCCGGATTAAACCATGAGCAGGGATTCCCCTGTTGTTTTTAAACAGTAGTTTTATCTTATCTTTGAAAGATTGTACGGAATCTTTGGAAGGACGCATCACCAGTTTACCCTTGTATTTTCGGATATTCTGTGATAAAAAGTCAAAACCTTCATTGATATGTGTGATCTTAGATTTTTCTTTGGAAAGTTGTAATCCTCTCACTTCAAGAAAATCTATCACCAACGGGATGATTTCAGTTTTTATTAATTCTTCCGAGGAAGCAGTAACAATGAAATCATCCGCATACCGGATGAAGTTGACTTTTTGTCCTTTCCATCTTGGGAACTGCTTTTTCAGGGCAGTCTCCATCCCGTTCAAAACCATGTTCATTATAGTAGGGGAAATTATGCCGCCTTGTGGAGTGCCTTTGAGGGTTGGGAATAATCGATTTTTTTCGATATATCCCGCCTTCAGCCACTTTCGGAGTATGATTTTATTCAAAGGAATATTATCCATGATCCAATCGTGGTTGATTTCATCGAAGCATGATTTAATATCAGCTTCGAATACCCATTGGGCAGACGATTTTCGACATAGCGACAAAAAGCATTGAGCAATAGCATCAGCGCAAGACCTCTTTTCCCTAAACCCATACGAGTTGGGGTCAGCTGTTGTCTCGGCTACCGGGTCCAGTGCAATTGCAAATAGCGCTTGCATTGCCCTGTCGTGCATGCATGGTATGCTCAACGGACGTTTTTTGCCGTTCTTCTTCAGGATATAAACCCTGCGCAAAGGTAATGGGGAGTATCCTCTTGTTTTGAGGTTTTTGGCTGCCTGGAGTTTATCAACACCGTTTATCCAAACGATGTTGTCCACTCCCGGAGTATTGCCACCTTTATTGGCAGTAACCCTAAATACAGCCAGTAGTTTAGCATAAAATGATTTGGAAACAAGGTATATCAGAGCCTTAACTTTGCCCCAACGACCTTCTTTAACAGCCTTGGCAATTCTTCTTTGCAGCCTGCTCACCTTTTGGATAACTTTGCGCCATACAATGGCTTCCCAGCTATCCATTTGGTGTGGTAGTGCACACGATGAATTTTCATTCTCGTTCATTTGCTTTCTTCCATTTGCAGGTTCTAAAAAGTTTTTTTACCATAAAGCACCAGTTGGAGGTTAGCAAGGCTTTCGCCTGCAGTGATGTTTCAACTGCTATCTGCACCATTACCGTGCAGCATTCGCTTTGTCCAACCTCTCTGTCCGATGTTTCCCTATGCCTTGCGGTTAAGGTTTTATCCCGTTTACTTACACGAAGCAGATGGGAGAAAGCACCGGGCTTCCACGTTCCACGTAAGTGACAAACACGTGGGGTTAGGCTCATCCTGTCTGCCGGCTGGGCAACATCTCCGTATAAGCTGCGTTAAACACTTATATCTTGCCAGCTCACCATTTTGGTACAGAGC
>CAYLJE010000226.1:0-2784 GCA_964383915.1 uncultured Rikenellaceae bacterium | reverse complement strand
GCATTTATTGACTGGTTTATTGCTGTTCCCGGGAAAATTGTCAGTAGTGGTCACCGAATAGAAATTAAAATGTATGAATACCATTTTTACAAGGCTGACTGGGAGGAGCTGGATATTTCGACAGGCTCAATACAACGCAGGCTCTTCGAAGCGGCATAGAAATAAAGATAGAAATAAAGAAAGAAGGAAAAAATGAGAACAAAAATGAAAAAGTATGGGAGAGGTACGTTTAAATAGTTGAGAAAAGCAGGCAAATCAGGGATTTATCCCCTAATAGCAAAGGCATGCTGGAAATATTTGTGCAAAACTGATCTTTTTGACCACAATGAATTTTTAGTATGTTAAACTGCTGGCTAAATTTCCTTCTAAAAAGTTCAATTTAGATTTTTAAGTAATACATTAATTCAATTTTTAACACAAACTATAACCATATAAAAAATCCAAAACAATGAAACAATTAGTTAAATCTACATTTATTTGTATATTTTCCTTTCTTGTTTTGTCATATTCATTAACAGGCCAGAAAAGTTATTATGTGTCACCCATAGGGGATGATTCCAACGAAGGGACCATTAGTCAGCCTTTTAGATCTATCAATTATACTCTGGGGAAAATGACATATGGAGACACCTGTATCCTGCGAGGAGGTACCTATAGGGAAGAAATAATTGTCAACACACCGGGTATCATGATCAAATCTTTTCCGGGGGAATATGTCTTGGTCACAGGTTGTGATTCTGTTGAATCAGTTTGGGAGGATTATATAAATCCTTTGACCAATGTAAAATGTAAGCGTGCGAAGTTTACAGATAAAACCTATCAATTATTCACTGACGGGAAATTGATGATGATAGCCAGGTGGCCCAACAAAACCAGTTCCATGCTATCGATGGAAGAGTGGGCTCCATCTGTAATGGATGCAAAAGGGTCGGATAAAAAAGTGTCGATCACCCAGTTGCCACAAGCTCCGGATAATTTTTGGAAAGGTGGGTATTACATTGGTGTAAATGATGAAGGAAAGTTGTTGGCAACCTGGTACTCAGGAGGTGGCAGAATATCTTCTTCCAGCGGGACAACCCTTCAAATAACCGAAACTTGTTACGGCGTGGGTAGTAAACAGGCAAACGGAAATGGTTTTGGTTATATTATAAACTGCCTGAATGCTCTTGATACTGATAATGAATGGTTCTGGGACGGTAAATACATCTATTTAAAACCTCCTGCAAGTATACAGGAGGCTACTAAAGTTGAGGCCCGCACAAGGCTATATATTCTGACAATCAATTCACAAAGTGTTTCGATAGAAGGAATTAATTTTAAAGCCGGCGCTGTGAAGATCCTGGGTGATGGTGCAACGATTGAGGATTGTACTTTTCGTTATACCTCTCCCTTTGTATGGAATTCCGGTAATAATAGCGATGAATCAGGAGCACGATGTAATTGGGGAGATTTTAGTAATGGAAGTTCGGGAATTTATGTAAAAAGCAACGGAGTGAAATTTAAAGATTGTTACGTTGCAAATAGCTGGTTTAATGGAATCGTATTATGGGGTAATTCCTGCCTGGTTGAGAATTGTATCATTGAAAATGTAAACTGGATAGGCAAGCGTTGTTCCGGGATCAATAGTTATGGTAAAGACAATATCATTCGCTATTGCACAATCAAGCATACAGGTGCTAGTAGTATTGAAGGAGGTAACGGAAAGTGGTTAGAACAGTATGCTATCCGGAATATCTGGGAACATAATCTTTGTGAAGATGCATGCAAATTGGTGGTTGACCAGGGATTTTTTTACGTTAATCATCAGGATGGAGCCAATCCTTTTGCAAACTCTGAATGGAGGTATAATCTTCTTATTCATAATGGGGGACCCAATAAAGGTGAGTGGAAAAAAACATTGCCGGCATTGTATGTGGATAATAGTTCTTCCGGGTATAAAGTTCATCATAATGTGATTGTAGATTGCCGGGAAGGTTTGCGCTATAATGATACACGTGAAGGTGAACATGCTGGAAAGGAGATTTACTTTTTTAATAATACATTCTATAAAGTCGATACATGTCTGGCATATGAATTTTGGAATTCCATACTGGGAAAGGATTATGCTAAACCTGATGTTAATCTTCATTTCAAGAATAATCTTGGTATAGAAAGCGGTAATTACATCATAATACATTATGTTGATACAACCTTTGGACCTACTAATGTTGAATTTGCACCTAAGATTTGTGTGGTTGATGCTGATAACATGGATTTTCGTCTCGTAGAGAACAGCAACTACATTGATGCCGGTGAGATTATAGAGGGAATAAACATGGAATATGCAGGGGAGGCTCCGGACATTGGTGCTTATGAAAAAGGGTTGCCCACATGGAAAGCAGGCGCTGAACTTGTCATTCCTGTTTTTCCGGATGGACCTCTATAAATGGCTAATATTAATGAAAATCTATTTGATATTTCCTGCTTTCCAAATCCCTTACCATCAAATTCACACTTCCTGTCAATTCCAATGTTGTTTTGGATATTTTTGAATAATATTAAAAAAGGAAAGGAAATGAAAAAGATTTGACACAAAAAGAAATAATTAATACTTTTGCTGGCAAGATTTATAGGGTGTTTTTTCCTATAAATTGGGAAATGGAGAAAGAGAATTGTGTATATTTTTGCGAAAGGGCAGAAACTACTTATTGTTTAAATTCAGTTACTCAACACATTTTAACATTCTAAAATTAATCACATGAAAAAAATAGTCACATTTGGTGAAATTATGTTGCGTCTGGCAGC
>CAYLJE010000225.1:0-2804 GCA_964383915.1 uncultured Rikenellaceae bacterium | reverse complement strand
CAAGCCTCGAACTCGAACATTCTAAATCAAACACTGACTTTATGGACGGACACTAAGTAATCCCCGATACTTCACTTTTATTTTTCCTAAGCTACATTTTATTTTTCACCTATTTCCCGGATTTTGGTATCAGAAGACGGGAGCAGGTGAAATATTTTTCAAGTTTTCGGACAATGTTAAGAAGCCACTGACTTCTGGCTCCTGCATATTCTATTCGCAAATTATCCCCAGAAATAGGTATTGTTTTTTTCCATTGCTACATGTAAGTTTGCATAATTTTTCTACTACCGATTAAAGTTGTTGTAAAACAAAAATATTATTTCTGTTGAAACTGTCCGATTTACATACAAATGAAACCGCAATCATCGCCAAAGTCAGAGGCCGTGGGACTTTCCGTAAAAGAATCAGTGAGATGGGTTTTATTAAAGGACAGAAAATAAAAGTAATCCGCAATGCTCCTTTGAAAGATCCCATTGAATATTTTATCATGGGGTATTCTGTTTCATTAAGACACACCGAGGCCAACCTGATTGAAGTAGTTACCAAAGAAGAAGCCAGAAAACTGACAAAAAAAAAATACAATGGCGTTTTAACAGAAGAAGTCATTCGGGAAACGGCACTGAAAAAGGGAAAAATCATCAATATCGCCCTGGTTGGAAATCCCAATTCAGGAAAGACAACACTATTTAACTATGTATCTCATTCCAAAGGTCATGTCGGAAATTACGGAGGGGTTACCATCGAGTCGAAAAGTGCCACCTTTCAATTCAACGGATATACCATCCATCTTATGGATCTTCCCGGGACTTATTCCCTGTCTGCATTTACGCCGGAAGAGCTATATGTCAGGAAGTATCTGCTAGGTGAATTACCTGATATTGTTATCAACGTAGTAGATGCATCCAATCTTGAACGCAACCTGTATCTCACTACACAAGTCATCGACATGGACCTGAGAATAATTATGGCCCTGAACATGTATGATGAATTCCTGGAAAAAGGAGATTTGCTTGATTATAAGGCACTGGGACAATTACTTGGGGGACCTGTGGTTCCCACAGTTTCAACGAGAGGAAAAGGGATGTACAAGCTTTTTGAAAAAGTAATTGATGTCTATGAAGACAGAGATCCCGTTTCCCGGCATGTCCATATTAATTACGGCCAAGAAATAGAACAATCCCTGAAGATTTTACAGGATCTGATCTGGAAAAACCAGAAACTTACCATCCAGATTTCTTCCCGTTTTTATGCCATTAAGCTACTCGAAAAAGATAAAGCCGCTCATTTTTCCCTGTCCCGCTGGGAAAATTATAATGAAATAAAGGAAGCTACCGAAAAAGAGACCGGACATTTGGAAGACATGTATCAAGAACCCAGCGAGATGCAGGTCACTGATGCACGCTATGGATTCATTGCAGGCGCTTTGAAAGAGACCCTGACAAAAGGAAGTAAAAACCGTAAGGGAAAAACAGAACAGATTGACAGTATTTTAACGCACCGCTTCTGGGGTTATCCACTTTTTTTACTCTTTTTGTTCGTTTCCTTTTTTGCAACTTTCGAAGTAGGAAAATATCCTGTGGACTGGTTAAATGATCTGGTCCTGCTTTTTTCAAAACTTTTCGCCTATGTTCTCCCCCAGGGATCTTTCAGGGATTTGATCGTGAATGGGGTCATCGGAGGAATCGGGAGTGTCATTGTTTTTCTTCCTAACATTCTGATTCTGTTCTTCTTTATTGCTTTCATGGAAGACTCGGGGTACATGGCACGGGCAGTTTTTATTATGGATAAGTTAATGCATAAGATCGGACTGCATGGAAGATCTTTTATCCCGTTATTGATGGGTTTTGGTTGTAATGTTCCGGCAGTGATGGCCACCCGTACTATTCCTAACAGGAATAACCGGCTTCTGACCATGCTGATCAATCCATTAATGTCATGCAGTGCACGTCTGCCGATATACATTCTTATTCTCTCCGCTTTTTTCCCGAAATATGCTGCAATTATGCTTATGGGTATTTATCTTACAGGAATCATTCTGGCAGCTATTGTAGCAAAATTTTTCAAAAAGGTCCTTTTCAGGAAAGAAGAAGCTCCATTTGTTATGGAACTGCCTCCATATCGCATGCCGACTTTGCGTACGACCCTGAGACATATGTGGGATAAAGGACAGGAATATCTAAAAAAAATGGGGACCATTATCCTGGTAGCTGTCATTCTGGTATGGGCTCTCACTTATTATCCCCGACTTCCAGCGAACAATAAATATGACCTTTCTATTCACAATCTGCAGTCACAATTAGAAAAAACCGGAGAACAAAACCAGAGTATGGCATTGGATCAGAAACAAATGCGGGAGAAAATAACCGGTTTAGAAACACAGAAGAAATCTCTTGCACTGGAAAATAGTTATATTGGCAAACTGGGTAAGGCCATCACCCCTGTTTTCAGACCGCTGGGTTTCGACTGGAAAATGAGTGTCAGCATTCTGGCAGGCATCACTGCCAAAGAAATTGTGGTCAGCACCATGGGGGTTTTGTATCAAAGCAATGATGGAAATAACAATTCTTCCGAGCTGCTTGCCCAAAGGATCAAAGAAGAGAGATTCAGCGAAGGGAAAAGGGCTGGACAAAAAGTCTTTGATAAAATTACCGCCCTGAGTTTTATTATCTTTGTTTTGGTATATTTTCCATGCGTCGCTACCGTTACAGCCATCGCAAAAGAGTCAGGAAGCTGGAAATGGGCAGCTTTGGCCATTACCTACACCACTACCCTCGCATGGATACTTGCATTCATCATTCAACAGG
>CAYLJE010000224.1:0-2836 GCA_964383915.1 uncultured Rikenellaceae bacterium | reverse complement strand
CGTCTTTAACAGTCAGGTTTACTAATTCTTCTGCAAGCTTTTTCAAATCAGCCATAGTTACAAATTTTTAATCGTTATTAATTATTTAATTTTCTTTTTCTGATAATGTTTTTAATACACCTGTCAAGATATTGTTACCAGATTGAAGTGCAGACAAGACATTTTTTATTGGTGATTGCAGCAACAGGATAATATCGCCGATCAGTTCTTCTTTTGATTTAAGAGCAGCGAGGGTTTCAAGTTGTTCATCTCCCAAATAAACAGATTTCTCCACAAAAGCAGCTTTCAGCACCGGTTTTTTATGACTCTTCCGGAAATCTTTTATCAATTTAGCCGGTAGATTAGCGGTATCTGAAAGCATAATGGAAGAAGGGTCGTTCAGCACATCAAAGAGTGCCGAATAGTCTTTTTCTGCTTTTTCAAAGGCTTTTATCAGCAAGGTGTTTTTAACAACAATCAGCTTGATCTCTTTCTCGAAACATTTCCTTCTAAGGTCACTGGTATCGCCGGCGTTCATGGTAGAAACATCGGCGATATACAGATGACCGTAAGAATTAATTTGTTCAGTCAGCGCATCGATGATTGTATTTTTCTCTTCCCTTGTCATAGTTTAATCTAAGTTAAAAGCATGTGATTTAGTCAATTGTTTTGTCATCCACCTTTATTCCGGGACTCATGGTACTGGAGAGGTAGATACTCCTAATATAGGTTCCTTTAGCAGCCGTGGGTTTCAGTTTATTGATCATGGCGATAAATTCCATAGCATTGTCCACGATTTTTCCCGGTTCAAAGGAAACTTTTCCTATGGATGCATGAATAATACCATATTTATCAACTTTAAAATCAATTTTTCCCTGCTTCACTTCTTTAACAGCCTTTCCGACATCCATGGTTACAGTACCACTTTTCGGATTAGGCATCAGGCCCCGCGGTCCCAGGATCCTTCCCAATTGTCCAACCTTTCCCATCACGGGAGGCATGGTGATGATAACATCCACGTCTGTCCATCCTCCCTTGATTTTATCGATGTAGTCATCCAGCCCCACATAATCAGCACCGGCGGCTTTGGCTTCTTCCTCTTTATCAGAGGTACAAAGCACCAACACTTTGGTTTTTTTACCGGTACCATGAGGCAGGGAGACAATCCCTCTCACCATCTGGTTAGACTTCCTCGGGTCAACACCAAGACGTACGTCTATATCTACCGATGCATCAAAACGGGTGGTGGAAACCTCCTTCACCAATTGAGCTGCCTCGACCAGTTTGTATGATTTCCCAGGTTCAAACTTCTCAAGAGCTTTCTTTTTGTTTTTTGTCAGTTTAGTCATCTTACTCTCTTTTATTAGTTTCCCGGGAACTCATCATCCACGGTAATACCCATGCTTCGGGCTGTGCCTGCTACCATTCTCATGGCAGATTCAACAGTAAAACAGTTCAGGTCAGTCATTTTAGCCTCAGCTATCGTCCTTACCTGCCCCCAGTTAACACTGGCTACTTTTGTCCTGTTGGGTTCGGGTGATCCGGATTTGAGTTTAGCCAGTTCTTTTAATTGAACAGCTACAGGGGGTGTCTTGGTGACAAAATCAAATGATTTATCACTATACACCGTAATAACAACCGGGATCAGTTTCCCTGCCATTTCCTGTGTCCGAGCATTAAACTTTTTACAAAAGTCCATGATATTCACGCCTTTTGCACCCAATGCCGGTCCAACAGGAGGAGACGGGTTTGCCGCACCGCCACGAATCTGTAATTTAATAATTCCTGCGACTTCTTTTGCCATAATTCAGGATTTCAACATTCTGGTTATCAATCATATCAACCTGCGATTACTTAGGAAGCATTATATTTTCATAATCCCAGGCTGAATTCTTCATTCATACTATACTTAATCTTTCTCTACCTGCATAAAACTCAGTTCGAGAGGAGTTTTCCGTCCGAAGATCTTCACCATGACCTTCAATTTTTTCTTTTCTTCATTTACTTCTTCAATCACGCCCGTAAAACTATTAAAAGGGCCATCGATTACTTTCACTGTTTCACCCACAAAGAAAGGAATATTAATTTCTTCATCACTACTGGCGAGCTCATCCACTTTACCCAGGATACGATTCACTTCAGAGGGTCTTATGGGCAATGGATCTCCCCCATATTCTTCGCCCAGGAAAGCAATCACATTCGGCACATTACTAAGCACATGGACTACCTCACCGACGAGTATTGCTTCTACCAGTACATATCCGGGGAAAAAATTCCTTTCCTTACTTATTTTTTTCCCGGACCGTATCTGATAAACTTTCTCCGTAGGAATCAGTACCTGGGATACATAGTCCTCGAGATGCAAGCGGTTTATTTCAGATTCAATATATTCCTTCACCTTTTTTTCTTTTCCGCTAATTGCCCGCAATACGTACCATTTCTTATCCTGCTCAGCCATAATCCCTCTATTCAAAGCTTAATAAAAAAGCTGATATATAAAATTCATCAGATGCTCAAACGTAAAATCCATAATAAAAATCACGAGAGCCAGGATGGTTCCTGTCACCATAACGACAATAGCACTGTTTTGTAACTCGTTCCAGGTCGGCCAGGTTACTTTATGTACCAGTTCATTATAAGACTCAGAAAAAAAAGACTTTAAATTCATTATTGTATCTGTTTTTCTCTTTTTTAAAAGGCCGGCTTTTTAATATGGAATGATTTCATCTTTTTTTTGGACAGGTCCATTTATTTTATTAATAATCTGAAATACTTTGCACGGGAGGAGCGACTCGAACGCCCGACACCTGGTTTTGGAGACCAGTGCTCTACCAACTGAGCTACACCCGTGTCAAAT
>CAYLJE010000223.1:0-2861 GCA_964383915.1 uncultured Rikenellaceae bacterium | reverse complement strand
TTATGCTAAACGAACGTCAACGGCATTCATTCCTTTTTTGCCTTCTTTCAGTTCGAAAGTTACTTCGTCATCTTTGGTGATTTCGTCAACTAATCCGGAAACATGAACAAAATAATCTGTCTCGGTTTCCTTATCCATAATGAATCCATAACCTTTTGATTCATTAAAGAATTTTACTTTTCCTGTCTTCATTTTAAAAATTTATAATTAATAATGGGCACAAAGGTAATTAAATAATTGAGATCTTGGTAAAAATCAAATAATTTTTATTTATTTGTTTCCGAAGGACAGGACAACACCTCCCACAACCTGCCCTCTTTCCGTTTCTTCTCGTCCGCACGCTGTCGCTAAGGCCTCTGCCAGCGCCTCTGCACGCTATCGCTGAAGCTTCAGCGTAGGCGCATGGCGGCCGATGGAAGGCGGATTAAAACAAAAATCTCTGTTGATCTGGTAAAGTTGAACCGGGAACGGTCTTAAAGTTTATTCCTAACCAGTTCCCCTTTCGGATCTTTCAGACCATCAAAATCTATAATATTCATCTTTACATTGCCTACAGGCAGTTTAGCTTTAATACGGACAGGAACAAAATTGCTGTCATCGGTAATCCATATCTGTAATTGTTTCTCTTTGGTAAATATGTCCAGATTGCTAATATCAGGTACAAACTTTAGGCATCTTACTTTCCCATAGCGTGTCCGTATTTCTTCTTTTTTTTTGAATTTAAGCCTTAGCAAAAATATTTCATCATCAAAGAAAACAGGAAGGGATATCATCTGATTCTTCTTCATATCATGAGTAAAGAGGTACCTGCGCGCAAAGTAAAAGGCAGACAAAATATCCATCATATTGTCCGGTACCGGATGGTCCCCGGATTGCAGACTTCTCACAAAATGACGACTCCTGAAAAATAATAACTCGTTATATTTCTCATACTTATGCTCTCTTATATTACGAATAGCTTTAACAGGTGATCCGCTCAAGATATGTACATATGATTCATATACATCATGGATGGTTACCAGGTCTCCTACCAGACCTGTTGTCTGGGCCACAGCCTTGATATGGAGTAGAAAACCGTAACCGACAGGTACTGTCTCTATACTAAGTGCTGCTTCTCCCCCTTTGATTACACCATAGTTCACCCTGTAACGGAGCTTTTCCCCTGACTGAAAGGCAGTATGCAAAAGATGGGTCGAATCAGACAAAGAACCTGGCAGGTTTACCGGGGAAGCAATCCGAAGGATAAAAAAGAAATAAATGAAGAGATCAGTCATAATGAAGAAATAATTTTTGGGGAGAACGAACCTTTACCCGGAAATATTACCTTTCTTTTATCCTTCAAAGGGAGAATCCGGTTCCTTCGACATAAAGCAGGTAGTCACCCTGTCCATCAGACGGGGTGAAATTTTACGCAACAGAAAAGTGATTTTCCCTACAGCAGTTAGTACAACAAACCGCCGGTGGTTTACGACTCCCCTGTAAAGATGTTTCGCTACCTGGTCGGCAGTCATCATCCTCCCTTCAATCCGCGGAGAAACTTTCTGAGGCTTTCCCAGAGCTGTCAGAGCCATTTTCCTTATGTTGGTATTTGTAAAACCAGGGGCAATCAGAAAAACATGCAGCCCTTTGCGCCGGTATTCCATCCGGAGCGTTTCCAGAAAACCATGCATGGCAAATTTTGAAGTGGAATAAGCCGTTCGACCGGGCAAACCCTGAAAACCGGCAAAAGAAGACACACCCACCACGGTCCCTTTTGATGCCAGCAAATATGGAAGTGCAAACTTGGTACAATATATAGTCCCCCAAATATTGGTTTCCATCACTCTCCGGAACACATCCAGTAACAAATCACCGAAAACAGCCCGCATACTAATACCGGCATTGTTCACAAGGATATCTATCCGTCCGAAATGCCGAACGGTCTCACTGATTAGATTTTTACAGTCTTCTTCTTTTCTAACATCCGTAGGAACAGACAGAACCTTTATTCCTGCCTTCCGGAATTCCTCTTCTGTTTCCCGTAATTTTGATGTTGACCGGGCAGCCAATACAATCACTGAACCTTTGTATCCAAAATATCTTGCGGTAGATAAACCAATCCCCGAAGTAGCACCTGTTATAATTACAACTTTGTCATTCACTGTATGTTGTTTAATATTCTTCCAAATGAAAACCCAAATATATAACTATTTGCCTCTATTTATCACCACTTATGACAAATCTCTCCAAGACCATCAGGGGATCCGTAAACGATAATAGTTGTATCTTTTTCCTCTCCAGTTAATTATAAATTATATCTTTATAAAGTTAAAGCTATGAATAAATTTTTTGCAAAAATAAAATATGCTATTACCTTTGCAAACCAAATTCAGATCCAGTAGCTCAGCTGGTAGAGCACATCCCTTTTAAGGATGGGGTCCAGGGTTCGAGACCCTGCTGGATCACAAAGATATAACCCGGTTTACAATGCCGGGCTTTTCTTTATAAAGAATACCTGAATTATTGGTTCTGCACAGCAGGGTCGGGAAGTTTATCCCCAAAACAAAATTCATTTTTAATTAATCTAAATAAATCTTTTATCTTTGTAGAAATAATATCTAATAGAAATAAAAAATGGATAATATTGACTGGACCATACATGAAAATGAAGCTATGAAGATATTCAGCTTATTGGATGAAAAATCCGGTGAAAGGTTTGTCCGTGAGGTTCGTAAACTTGGTCGTCGTGAAAACCATCAGGTCAAACTTCGCAGATTGGACGACCATAATATACGTGTCCGCATGCCGGTAGAGGATCCGGGAAAATATTCGGAAAAGGAAATACGCCTGTTAAATTTAATCAACAAGTTGGGACAATGATT
>CAYLJE010000222.1:0-2881 GCA_964383915.1 uncultured Rikenellaceae bacterium | reverse complement strand
AAAGTTTTGGCCTCTCCGTATCAGTATGGACGGGACGGAGTCATTCCTGTCTGCCAACAGGCGGACGGGCCTTTAGGACAAACGGTGGGGAATATAACCCTATAGAATCCCGACGTGCTTCGCAGTGGGGATCAGTTCAACAATTTTATAGTTACCCGAACCAAGATCCAGCCAATTTTTATTATTCTCGGATTTAAACCGGATGATCCCTTCTTTTTTAAGATCAGGTTTTTCTCCATCTACTAACAATTGTCCTGCCGGTAATATAACCGAAACATTCGTATTAACAGGGATACTTACATTTAATTCAATGCTATCCCGGTTTTTTAACCAATGAACATTGATATCACCATAAGCAGTTCTTTTGGTACACCTCACCCATTGAATTTCAGGAGCAAAATATGGCTCAATAAAAAAATGTTTAAAACCCGGGTTATTCTCATCCGGAAGGATGCCGGCAAGATTCTTATAAAACCAGGCGCTCACATCCCCAAACATAATATGATTACGCGAACTGGTACCATCCCAACATTCCCAGAGAGTGGTAGCTCCCTGTTTTATCCAATTTCCCCACCCAGGGTAACGAGTCGTATTAATAAAATGAAAGACAACGGATGGATAACCGTATTTACTTAATGCATTGGGTACATATTTTGCTCCCAATATACCAAAGTCGACATTCAAATCGCTTGTAGTCACAGCTTTTTTTAGTTCTTCTGTTATTTCTTTGATTTTATCAGCGTCTGCTATCTGCATATACAATGCACATCCTAATCCTGTCTGTGTCGGATAAAGGAATTTCCCTGTCTGGTGATCAAAAAAATCACGGTTGAAAGCCTCCTTTACATTATTTGCCAACTTTATATAGGCATTTTGGTCTTCAGTTAATCCCTGCAGAGAAGCCATCTTAGAGGCAAGTACCAGGTCCATATAATAATATGCTGTCGAGGTAACTTTCTCCGGCGTTTTTGTCCTGGCCGGACACCAATCCCCCAGACCCCAGCTAACAATTCCATTCTCTGATTTGGTGGACAAGAAATCAAGATATTTTTTAATTGCAGGGTAAGCATCAGTAATTATTTTACGATCGTCTTCATATAGATACAGGTTCCAGGGAATGATTAATAAGGCATAATCCCATGCAGGACCATTTCCCCAATGATAACCCCATCCACCGGTCGGAACTATTCCGGGAAGCATACCGTTCGGTTTTTGTGCATCTAAAATATCATGGATCCATTTCTCATAAGAAGTAAGCATATTATAATTAAAAAGCCCGGTTTCAGATGCTAACTGGGCATCCCCTGTCCATCCGTTTTTCTCCCTTTGCGGACAGTCGGTAGGTATATTAATAAAATTACTTCCGAATGACCACCTCGTATTTTCCTGGATACGATTGATAAGAGGAAGTGAACAGGAAAATATGTTCGTTGTATTAAAATCGGTATGAATAAAACAAGCCGTCAGATTTTTTTCATTTAAAGGGCCTTCCCATCCTTTTACCTCAACATACCTGAAGCCGTGGTAATTGAACCGGGGATGCCATTGTTCAATTCCTTCTCCCTTAAAAGTATATTCATCGGTTTGAAAACGAGAGTCAGCAACAAATGGATTAATATTCTTTTGATCAAGTTCTCCGCCAGGGGTAAGTTTCTCTGCATAACGAAAACTGATTTTTTCTCCTCTTCTGCCGGAAGCTTTCATCTTCACAAAACCCGCCATGTTTTGCCCAAAATCAACGATATAGGTATTGTGTGCCATATGTTTAATTGTCTGGGGAAGCAACTCTTTCATAATTTTTACAGGAGGAATATTCATTGCTTTCAGTTTTCCTTCCGGGCCACGTACTACTCTAACATCTGTCCACTTACGATCGTCAAAATCAGGCTGGGTCCATCCTTCGTATTCTTTGGTAGCATCATAACTCTCCCCCAAACGGACACTCGAAAAGATAATTGGTCCGGGAGCACATTTCCAACTAGTATCGCTAGCAATCCATTTTTTTTCACCATCCGTATACGTTATTTCCAATTGACAAAGTACGGCAGGATCCGCCTTCCAGGGAGCTCTGCTAAAACTCCATACATCATTACTGACCGGGTTGTACCAACCATTTCCAACCATGACCCCCATTGCATTAGCTCCGGCTTTCAATGCTTCCGTAATATCCAGTACCTCATACAAAACCGTTTTACTATAATCGGTAAATGCCGGCACCAACATATGATCACCCATTTTCTGCCCATTGACATATAATTCATAGAACCCTAAGCCTGAGATATATACTTTTGCTGATTTTACCGGTTTATCAACCTCAAAAGATTTGCGGAATAACGGTAACGGATCATCAGGGACCTTACTGTCAGGGGGTAGCCGCTTAATCTCCGCATCACGTTTCCCCCAGTCAAAAACCCGCGGGGCACTGATCCATTTTGCATGCCAGTCATCCAAAGTAAGCAAAGCCATTTCCCACACAGCAGGTCTGGCATATTCAGAGACATTTCCCTTTTTATCCCAAATACGTACGGTAAAGTAATAATTTTCTCCCGAATGCAATTTCTTCCCTTTATAAGGGACCAATACAGAAGCAGAAGAAATTACTTTGCCTGTATTCCACATATCTGCTTTTTTCTCAGTCAAAAGATCCTTAGACGAAGCAACCAGAATCTGATAAGCTGTTTGAAACTGTCCTTTAGACTTTGCATCCATTATCCAGGTCAGACGAGGATGTAAATTATCAATATGGTTGGGATTAGACTGATTCTCACATAATAGTTTTTTAATACTTATATCAGAAACAGATTCCTTTTTTGAGCATGAACTGCCCATAATAATTAAAACAAACAATAACGGTAAAATCTTTTGCATAATATTTCCCTTT
>CAYLJE010000221.1:0-2893 GCA_964383915.1 uncultured Rikenellaceae bacterium | reverse complement strand
GTATTATTTTTTTCATGATCCAATGATATTATGAGATAACAATATGATTTTAAATTATTAAAAGATTAAAATCCCGGAAAAAGTCCAGGACTTTATACAAAAGATTATTGCAATACATGCAACGTCATTTTCAATGGGACGTCAGCTGAGGATGCACCTACTTGCAATTCATACTGACCAGGATCTGTAGAGAAAGCTTTTCTGTCTGTATGGTAATAGGCAAGCTCACTGACAGGTAGAGAAATCACCACATTACCTGTTTCCCCTTTACTCAGAAAAATACGTTTAAATCCCTTTAGTGACTTAATAGGTTGTGGCTCTCCTGGATTCAAATTTCTGACATATAATTGTACTATCTCTGCTCCATCCATCTTCCCGTTATTCTTCAGTGTAACTGTGATCTTGACCGTGTCCGTGATAGAGACATTCGTTTTTGATAAATTCATTTTCATGTAATCGAAAGTTGTATAACTCAGACCGTAACCAAACGGATATAACGGTTTCCCGCCAAAGTACCGGTAGGTACGTCCTTTCATAAAATAGTCTGTAAACGGAGGTAGATCTTTCACTGAATGATAAAAAGTCACGGGCAATTTTCCGGAGGGATTTACTTTCCCAAATAGGATATCTGCCAGCGCATTGCCACCTTCCTCACCGGGATACCAGGCCATGATTATTGCCGGGATATGTGCCTGTGCCCAATTGACAGAAAGAGCGCTACCTCCTGTTAAGACAAGGACCACCGGTTTCCCTGTGTTAGCAACAGTCTGTAATAGTTTCTCGTAAGGTGCAGGTAAATCAAGGCTTGTACGATCACCTCCTTTGAATCCTTCCAGATGTACAGGCATTTCCTCTCCTTCAAGCCGGGGTGATATACCGACAACGACAACAGCCACATCAGATTTTTCAGCTATTTGAACTGCTGTCTTCATCTTTGATGTATCCAAATTATTTATTTGAACTTTTTGCCATTGAAACTCTAAGTGGGCATTTCCTTCCTCCTCAGCATACTCGATTTTCACCGGATAAGCTTTCCCTTTTTTCAGATCAACCTTAAATGGTTTCATCACCTTCCCATCATGGGAATTCCAATTGTCAAACACCAGTTTATTATTAAAATAGAACCTGCCCTTATCAGAAGTAATGATGCGAATATTGAAGGTCCCATCTTCATCAGGCATCAATGTTCCACTCAAACGGACAGAAATGTTTTTTGGAATATCTTTAATATAAGAGAAGTCGACCCACCAAAAAACCATTCTCTTTTCAACACGTGAAATAACCGGTTTCCCCTTCAAATCAGGATTATCAAAATACTCAGCAAACAGGCCATTCGCTTTATCATCTCCAGAGGGTCTTAAATATTTAGATTCTACTGTTTCATACCTGCCATAAGATTCAATAGGCTCAACTCCTTTGGCATAACTTACTTTTATATTTGTATCAGCTCTATTTTTAATACCCTGAAGAATAGTAACGGGTTGTGATGGGGTACCATTATAATTGCCAAGTAATACATTTATATTATTTGCATAAGGTCCAATAACTGCAATGGTTTTAATGTTTTTATCCAAAGGAAGTAAATTCTCCTTATTTTTAAGGAGAACCATACTTTTGCGTGCAATCTTCAAAGCAAGTTGCCTATGTTCTTTGGTGTCATTCTCAGAAATAGGTATTCGGGAATATGAAACCATTTCTGGAGGATCAAACATACCAAGACGAAACCTTGCAGTCATCAATCGTTTTACTGATTTATCTATTTGTCTCTTCGTAATAAAACCACTGTCCACTGCAACCGAAAGAGTTGGATACTCCCTGCCACAGGTAAGGTCACAACCAGCTTTTACAGCTAATGCCGAAGCCTCTGCGGCTGTTTTTGCATATTTATGTCCTTTATAAATATCTGTGATAGCACCACAGTCGGAAACCACGTACCCTTTAAACCCAAATTGTTGCCGCAGGATAGTGTCGAGTAGAAAAGAACTGGCACAACAAGGAATGCCTTTATACGCACTATAAGCGCCCATCACCGAGTAAGCCTTTCCTTCCATGACACATGCTTTAAACGCCGGCAGGTAAGATTCATAGAAATCTCGCTCTGATGTTACGGCATTAAACTTGTGACGTAAAGGTTCGGGTCCCGAATGCACTACAAAGTGTTTTGGTGTAGAGATTACCTTGAAGTATTTAGGATCATCTCCCTGCAGGCCTTTTACAAAAGCTACACCAATCTTCGACTCCAGGAACGGATCCTCGCCATACGTTTCCTGCCCTCTGCCCCACCGGGGATCACGAAACAAGTTAACATTAGGTGACCAGAAGGTCAAGCCCTGAAAAATATTTCTTTGGCCATTTTTTACGTCTTCATTATGTTTTGCCCTTGCTTCGGTAGAGATCACATCAGCTTCCTGATGGATAAGATCGGGATCCCAGGTAGCTGCCATGCCTATGGCCTGTGGAAAAACAGTAGCAATCCCATTGGCGGCTACTCCATGTAAACATTCACTCCACCAGTTATATTTTGGAATACCTAACCGTGGAATGGCTTTCGAGCCATTCTGCATTTGTGATAATTTCTCCTCAAAGGTCATCCTGGATACAAGATCATTCACTCTTTTATCCACATTTTGCGAAGGATCTTCATATACATCCATTTTCCCGTTCTTATTAAAATCAATCCAACCGGAAAATGTTCCATTTGCCGGAAAAGTTACCGGGTTCTTACGTTTTAGCTGAGTATTCAATTTAGATTTATTTAATACCCTCGCTTTATTTACATTGGATGATAACAGCAGTATACTCCCTGCTGCAAAAAATAACAGAACAGTTTTTTTAATCATTGTATAAAAAATTAAAGTAATTAATCAGAAAGGCGAAATTAGTGATAATATTC
>CAYLJE010000220.1:0-2941 GCA_964383915.1 uncultured Rikenellaceae bacterium | reverse complement strand
CCAAAAAACACCAGCAAGTTAAAAATAAGACACCAAAGACAATAGGGAAAGAATCTATTGTATAACTTACTGTGCATCAAATAAGTTATCGATGAAAGGCATGGATTTTATCAATCCTTCTTCGTTGTGCAGCCGGACCTTATAGGTACGAAATTCTTTTTTTAACCGTTTTTTATGTTCCGGCCAGAAGGAAAGTATTTTTTTTCTCCGAATTTTCCGAAAAAAATAAATGCTCTTATCAGGAAGCAAGATATAATAAACAGGATCTGGTTCCAATATTTCCTTCCTGTACATACTGTTGCCGGTATGAAATACCCGGTATCCTCCGGAGACTATTTTTCTCTGCACATATAATGTTGTAACATGTTTGAACAATAGCTGGGCGAAAACATGAATGGTATCAGCAGCAAGGATAGGTTTTATGGCAATTTTGTTGAAAACCATAGTTTTACCCACTGGAAATTCCTTTAATACAAAGGATGACAGGAGGGGTTTATCCAGTTGTATCTGTTCATAATCGGGTTCTGCAAGCCATATTAACTCATCTTTGAATTCATTGTATCGAATGAGTTTATGATGTATTGTCTTTCCGCTGGTTAAAGTAATGTCGGCACGAAGCCATTTGGTGGTCAGATAAGGACTGCCCAGATAGTTTGTTTTAGGATCGAAATGCTCCCCGGATAATCTTGATTCAAATAACCCGGTGTATCCCCGGCTAACAGTAGTCTGGGCGGTGAGCATGAAAGGCGGGGTCAGGAACAAAGTGAATATATAGATGTATATATTTTTCATGGCCATGATATTGTGCTAGTGATTAGGTTTTATTCGTATTCGGGTTTCTGCATATACCGGGATGCCCTTTGTCGTAATTCCGGTGACATTAATCCGGTACACTCCATCGAGATCGCTGTTGTGATTGATCTGTTCCGAAGGCCATTCCCCACGACTCTGTAAAAACGATCTCGACCAGGTATAAGAGACCCATCCCGTGAGTCTGCCGGTATGTTTTTTTATGTACAACTCCACCCCGTAATTTTTTCCTTCAACATCGATTAGGTCTGATTCAAGATATTTGTTGAGCAATATTGTGGCTCCGTTTTTATATTCGGGCACATTCTTCAGTTTCTTGAAATAGGCCTCCACGGATGTCACTATGGTGTTGTTTCTGAAATTTTTATAATATCCCAACGCAAACTGATCTGCTGTAAGAGGCTTAAAATAGGTGTCGCTGAGTTTCCATACATCCGTTGGCGTCATGACCATTGTATTGGAGATGAGATTCACATACTGGAATATCCTGTTATAACTGATTTTTACAGAACTACTTGTTGACAGTATATATCTCAGCGCTATTCTGGGGGCTATGCCGGTGTATTTTTTCACTGTTTCTCCATGGTTATAAAACAACGTATCGGTAATGGTATAGGGAGATTTAGGAACCCCTTGCTGATACATATATACTTTTCCAGGGCCCATTAAACTGAAATTGGAAACTCTGATTCCTATTTCAGCGTTTAACTTTGAAGATATTTTCATATTGTCACTGGCATAAACTGTCCATTCCAGTGCATTGTCGGGTTTTATATCGATGGGATTTATTGATGAGGCCGGTCCGTAAGGGCTGAGTTTTCCCGGATTTATGTTAAAAAGGGATGCATTTATTCCGGCATCTATAGAGTGGTGATCACCGGGCAGCCAGGAAGCATTCCATTTTAGTGTATAATCATTTAACCGGGACTGTATCATGTATGCCGCGGCCGGTTTAAGGGTATCGGATGCGATGATATCATAATAATAATTACTATAACCGGCAAGCGCTTCAGAAGAAAAGTTGTTCCCGAAAATATGTTTCCATTTTACTGAAATTAGTGTGTTGCCATAAGTGTACAATGTGTTTTTCCCATATGCAAATCTGTCGCTGCTATGATAGGTAAAAAGAGAGATTTTGTTTTTTGGGTTCACAGTGATGCCGAATTGGGCATTGAAGTCATAAAATCCCGCAGAACTGTTCATCAGATCCTCATCCGGCATTTTTCTCAGGAGCCATTCGGAATAGGAACTGCGAGCCCCTAAAAGTAAAAAAGACCTATTAACTTTGACCGGTATGTTAAGATTTAATCTGCTATTAATCAGTCCGATGCCGCCTGTTACCTGAAGTTTTTCAGGATATGCAGGTCCCATTTGGATATCCATTACCGAAGATACCCGGCCTCCGTATCTGGCAGGAATGCCTGCTTTCCAGAGCGTGAAACTTTTAATCCCGTCTGAATTGATAGCCGAAATAAGGCCGAAGACATGAGACAGGTTAAAAACAGGGACTCCTTCCAGTAGAATAAGATTTTGAGCGGAACTACCTCCCCGCACATTAAAACCGGAACCAAACTCACCAACCGTTTGGATACCGGGAAGGTATGATACGCTTTTCAGGATATCTGATTCTCCTAATGAACGTGGTAATTCCTGCAGTGATTTAGAATCCATATGGATCATGCTCATCTGGGTGCGGGTTACATTGTGTATGGCCTCTCTGGATGAGATAATCACATCATTTAGATGGATCGTTTTTTCAAACAGGTCAAAATCAATACTTCCGTTACTCACCAACTTTATTTTCCTGTAAGAGTCTTCGTATCCGACATAAGATAATTTCAGATCATGTTCTCCTGCCGGGAGATCCATGGAAAAAGCTCCGTTTCTATTTGTTGTTGCCCCGATTTTTAATTTGTTATCATAAAGAACGGCCCCTATCAGAGGTTCTTTTGTGGCTCCGTCAAAAATGTGGCCGGAAAGATGAGCAATGGGATATTTACCATATTCGTTTGGATTACCAACGATAATTATTCCTTCATTCTGTGAAAAAGCGCCACGAAAACTTTCTTTATATACAAAGATAATGGAATGATGAAGAAAAAGCGCTGTATAATTGGTGCCGGCATTTATT
>CAYLJE010000219.1:0-3028 GCA_964383915.1 uncultured Rikenellaceae bacterium | reverse complement strand
TAATAATAGAACTGGATACAGAAGTTTGTAGCCTCCTTTTTGTCCATTAAGCCACAAATGGCATAAAAGTCATTACTGTTATGTCCCCGGCAGGAGGACACGGAGAGCACAAGAAAAAGGCCGTAAAAATCCGGCCTTTTTCATATTCCCCTGAATTGTCATCAGGTTAGTTGCTTTTAAAAGTGATCACGAGATTACTGATCTCCTTGGGATTATATGGACTCAGCACCTGGATTCTGTCAACCAGATCATTCCAGTCGGATCCGGGAGAGGTTCCGCCAGCAACAAAACCATGGTTATCAAAAAAACCAGGAGCTTCGGTATTGTGTAGATAAGAAGCGATTGTTGTAGAATCAATGAAGGGCCATACTTCATGAATTTCCCGTGAAAACACATTTCTAATCGAATAATATCCTAATAAAACACTACGGCTGGGTTCATCCAGGTTACCGGGAGGAAGGCCTACTTCAGCCACGCCAATATCCTCAGAATTTTTTCCGGAAGCTACGAAAGCCCAGTTGAAGCCAACCAGTGCAGTAAAAAATTTAGCATTGGGATGGTTGGAGTTACCATAGACATCTACATAATCACCTTTTTTCCCTGCAAACATCTTCATACTGCTAATGGAGTAAGGATTATCCAACGGATTAGCCAGCGGCAAACCGGAAGCATAAACCATCATGTAAGCATCATAGCCATGCTCTCCCGTTTCGCTGTAATCAATACGAAACATGGCATCTGTTTCCTGATTGTTTTCATTCCGGTTGATATTATACGGTTTCAGCAAGGCAATACCTTCCATCGGCTGGCGGTTCCAGAATGTCTGCAGGGCCTTTCCTCCATCAGGCTCTTCTTCCGACACAGCATCAGAAATGGTCATTTCAAACTCCCATACTTTTCCGTCATATTCACTGTTCATCACAATATCAAGATTTTTGGTGCGACCATCATCATCACTGGTATAACTAAAACTCATAGCCTTGTTAATATGATAAATACGCAGGTTCTTAATAATTTCCTGCACCATATTGGCTGCATTTTCTCCTGCAAAGATAAACGTAGTAAGATGCTTGTAAACACCATTTCCTTTGATGGCATCTACCGTTGCACTTTTTTTCGTCGATGCCTGGCGACTGATTGCATCCGGAATCACTACTTTAAAAGATTGGGGAAGGATTTCAACGTCATTGGGACTGGTACCTGGATTTTTCTCACATCCGGTAAAAATCATTGTGGCAAAAAAAATAGCCACTCCAGTTAAAATAGTTACTCTTTTCATAGTTTTCATGTTTTTGTTAATACTGATTTTTCTTGTTCTCATTTTCATTTTATTTACATATTCACCCATAACACACAAATATCTCCGGTTACCCTTACATAAAAAATAAAAAATATTACTTTTGTGGCGGTTTTACAACGGTCTGTAGCTCAACTGGCAGAGCACGTGACTCTTAATCTCGGGGTTGAGGGTTCGAGTCCCTCCAGACCGACCCGGGGAAAAAGAAGCGGCATCGTCCGCTTCTTTTTTTTGGTCCGGTTGTCCCGTTTTTTTCAAATATTTCCCCCTTTAACTTTCCCTTTACGGATAAAGTATTTATCTTTCGAATATAATTTTAACCGGTTTCCAGTATGAAAAGAATCATCCCTTTGGTTTTGTTTCTGGCTATCTTTCCTTTTTTCTGGAATTGTGCCAAAAACCCTCAAAATGCAATACAGGGTTTTAAGATCAGCGTTCCGGAGATCACCGAGGGAAACAGTGACCATACCGTTCAAATCACAGTTGTGCCGGAAGGCACTGTTGTCACTGCCTTTAATGCCAGCTATGAGATCGTGGAAGGATCAGCCCGTTTTAACCAGGATATCAAACAGGCTTCAGGCACTCTCACTTTCAAGCCGGGGCAGTCCGGGCAAATGATTCCCATTACCATTGTCGGCGACACATTCCCGGAACTTACGGAAAACTTTGAGCTCAGGATCACCTATCATAACACTGCCATTTCCCGTACCATTTCCATTACAGATGATGATCCGCTGGAGCCGGTTTTAACCGATGCCGACGGGTTTTACACCTCCCTGCCCCATCCTTCCATGGAGCTGATCTGGCAGGACGAATTTGAGGATACCTCCCTGAACCTGAATGACTGGTCCTATGAGCTGGGGAATGGGTGTGATAAGGGGATCTGCGGATGGGGCAACAAGGAGCTGGAGGGTTACACGGATCAGAAAGATAACATCAGGCTGGAAAAGGGCAAACTGATCATTACCGCTTTGAAAGAGGGCACCGGTTACACCTCGGCCCGTATAAAAACGGAAGGTAAGGTGGAAGTTCAATTCGGGCGTATTGATATCAGGGCCAAGCTTCCCACGGGGCAGGGTCTGTGGCCAGCCATCTGGATGCTGGGGACCAATATCTCCACGGTCGGATGGCCTGCATGCGGAGAGATAGACATGATGGAGATGATAGGCAAAGAACCTGATGTTGTTCACGGGACCGTGCATTATGACGAGAACGGTCATCAGAGCTCGAGCGGCAGTTATAGTCTTTCGCTGGGAGATTTTTCCGAACGGTTTCATGTTTTTTCCCTGGTATGGGAACAGGATCGCATGGAATGGTATGTGGATAATGAGAAATTCAAGACTTTTCAGAATACTAACATAAGCGGTTATCCCTTCAATGCCCCTTTCTATTTTATCATGAACGTTGCTGTCGGAGGAGCATGGCCCGGTAGTCCTGATGAGACCACGGTCTTTCCCCAGCGCATGACCGTGGATTACATCCGGGTTTATCATTGATTTGCCATTTTATCATTTGTATATTTGCTAAAAGAAAAGCGTTATTATGAAAACCCTAACACACCCTCTGACCTTTGCTTCTGTGCTTATTCTTATTTTCTTCTTCACAGAATCCTGCACCACGCCTGACCACAGGGTCAGGGTAGAAGAGTTGCGTTGTGAGTATCTTATCAATCCGCCGGGGGTAGATGTACCGCTTCCCCGGTTTTCATGGATCATTACAGGCAAACGGCGT
>CAYLJE010000218.1:0-3029 GCA_964383915.1 uncultured Rikenellaceae bacterium | reverse complement strand
TCAGCATCCATATAGATCGGCTGATCCACATAGATATGGCAGCCGCTGTACCGGGCAATATTTTTTAATACTCTTGTCGGCAGATAAGGAACACAGGAATAGATCGAACTCCAACCCCCAAAATCTTTAACAGCAAAAGCCGTCTTCCCGTCAGGATATTTACCCAATGCAGTTACATTGTTATCAGTATCGGTTATATAAAACCTCGGCGATACATCAGGTCCAACAATACTTTCTCCCAGGCTCAATCCCTCTGTTACAGGATGATTATCGACAGAGATATTGAATTCTAAATCCTGCTTTAAATACTCTACACCCACTTTTATTCCGGTAGCGTTTTCTATATTTTCAGTTGAAAGACCATTCGCATCCCTGACAAAACCGGGACCATACAGCCATAGTAAAGTCTTTTTATCCCGCTTGATACTGTTAACTGCTTCCCTCTCTTCCTCAGTCATATAAAACGGATTTATAAAGACATAAAGTTTATAATTATTTTGTATAAAATCGTTCTTTATATCTTCAAATAAATAAATATCATAAGGAGCGCCAATGTGCATGAGTTCCTGATAAACAGTCTTTGCTATTAAATTCTTGTATAAAGGCGCAGCATTGTTATCTTGATAATAGTACGATTTACCGCTTATAAATACAGCAATATCAGAAGTCTTTTCTCTTGGAATGTGTAAAGTATACTGGTACAGCTTTTTAATTTTACTGCAAGTGTTTAGGATCATGTCATCAAGAAAAAAGGAGGCTGCCATTCTTGGCGTGCCCTGGTAATTTGTCCAATCCGACAACCAGTTTCCTGTGCCACGGATAATGGCTTTACCCCAATCCCTTTTCAAAATTGCCAGAGTCTCCTGCTGACTGTAATTCCTGCCGTGTTTTTTAGAACCTGCCCTGAAAGTGCGATGATCTTCTTCAGGAATCTGCAGCTTACCATGAAGCTTCATCACATCATTGGGCTGGAAGCTGAGGTATGGATCCCCGGCATGTCTGGCAGGATAATCATAGTTAAACGGGCTTGAAAAAAAATCCACATACGGTGAGTCTATAAGCTTGTCAAGATAGGAATGATTACACTGATGGTTAAACTGACCGTGGATAAGGTCTTCAAGTAAATAGGCCCAATAAATCCCAACGATTACCTCCCGGTTCGATTCTTCTTTTAGAACCCTGGCGACATTTTCTAAAAAGAACACAGGCACCATTGAAGAAAGGAACTCGTGGTAATCAATCGTCATTTTTCTGTTCAACGGGTTGAGAAAAACACCGCCCTTCTCCCCGTCTTTTGCTATTCTGCTTTGATCGGGATAAATTGTCTTAAAAGTAATATCAGGATTTTTATAGGCGTTCCGTAATCCAGAAACCGAATTGTGATACTTTTTTTTAGCAAAATCCCTAAAGGCCTCTATTGCCTGAGGATTGTAATCCCCAACATCACCGGCATAACTTAACACTCCTTCAGGTTCACCAATCTCACATATATAACCTGCAACATGATTCGTATAAGAATGAGAGTCTACAAAATGAACGAGATTTCTCATATAGTCAAGAACCTCATTTTTGTAATCTACTGAAGCAAAACTCTCATGCACTTTAGTTCCATTTTCTTTTAAAAGAGAGCTGTTGGAGTGTATATCCCGCCAACCTTCCGATGTCCTTAAATCGAACTCTATTAGCACATACGCTTCAGGGTCAATTCTTAAGAGATTCCTGATGTGCTGGTCCACAATGTTAAAATTGCGCTGTTGGTAATTATCTCCATCAATTTTGTACGGGTATATTTGAAGATGGTAGAATTTAACTCCTGCCTGTTGTGTAAAGTAATGGAATTTATCATAAGAAGGGCTTTGAATAGAAAATACCATGGGAATTTGCCTGTTTCCGTCTACCTCAAAAGTGACTATTCCGTTTTCTTTAACGACTGAAAAATTATGTTTACTTGTATCCGGTTTTATTCCGCCTGGAAAGCGTTTAATAGAAATTTTTGTAATTTCCTCATCTTTAATCTCTTTCATTGAACTATTTAAAAGTTTGAGATGTCTGCCATCTAACATGCCCAACCCATCAAGTTTCAATGCGATATCACCATCAGGTGCAAAGACCGGAATTTTTATTTCACCATTAATTGAATAGCTTTTGCCGGGCTTCCATTTCGATGTTGGTGTATCAAGATTAAGAGATGTACGAACGACTGTATAATTTGCACGGTCGGGATTTAGCTCCTTTTCCTTAATACTGCAAACGAATATATAATCCCGCGATAGAGCGTTTTCAGACATTAGCTCAATATTAACAGATAAAACATCTCCGGGTTTTGGACTTTTTGAACTCAGGATAACATCTTTTATTACAACTGTCTCCCGCGGCTTTTTATCGTCGTAATAAAGTTTCCCATCTTTTAAAAATGGCAATTCCTGATCAGGACCATAAACACAAAGTTCACTGATTTTAATAAAAGGCCCCTCATTTTTATCAAAAACCAATTTTAGCCTGTCAGTTATTATTTCACCAAATTCCAGGACAAAACAGCCTTGTTCATAATGTAATCTTTTATCACCCATAACAGTGAAATCCTGCCTGCTATCACTTGCAAGCACAAGCTCCCATCTATCGTTGTTCCATTTATATAAAGAAAATGATGTTGTAAAACTTGGGGAAATTTCATGAAATGTAAGCTTATTGACTTGCACCGGGTAGAAATCCCAGCGCAGCTCAATCCACTGTGGAAACTCCTTTGATGACGGGTTGAACGATAACCATGCAGTGCTCTCATCTGCGTCGATAAGATTGTCGGAATAGTACGTGTGAAAGTCCTTATTGGAGGATGTTATTACATAACCGCCATTTGTGCTCAAGGCTAAATTCCGACTGGTTGTTCTTGTTGATTTTTGCTTCTTGTTTCCCTTCTCTTGTTGGTCTCCGGGAAATACAGAGCCTGTTCCAACGATAAGGAAAAGGATTATTGTAAAGATTTTAATTTTCACGTGATCATCCTTAATAAGAACTTTTTTTTTATCAAT
>CAYLJE010000217.1:0-3039 GCA_964383915.1 uncultured Rikenellaceae bacterium | reverse complement strand
TCATTGGGTTGGCTATGATGGTCTCGTCTCACCGCCAGGCTGGAGTGGAAAATAATAATATTTTACCTGGGGAAAGCTTGCGCTTTTCAGGTATTTAAAAAATGAATAAGTTAGTAATAAAAAATAGTAAGAATATGAAAAATAAAATTTTAGGCTTCATTAGTTTATTTGCAGTGGTAGCTTTTTTGATTGTTTCATGTACTAAATCACCTGTTGAAAAATCAAATGAGGCTTATGACTGGAATAAGGTTATCCCTGAAATATTGAGTTTTAATGGCCCGAAGTCAGTTGCTGCTTCCGGCCTGGTTGCTGTCACATACAGCGTGCCTGCCCGCGGAGGGTCTTCTTTTAAATGGGTAGCAGTCGGTTATGATGCTGATATCTCCGTTCCTGATGCTCACTTTCCGAATATTGTGGACGTGACATGGCATCAGTCAAGCGTGGATACTTCTGCCTTATTGATCTGTACTGAAACAACCCATGGCGGACTTTCGGCTTCGGATACCCTGGCTGTTACTTTGAACAGATTCTGCCCCTGGGATATCACTGACTTTGTGGGAACCTGGAAAGGACAAAGAAGCCTTTTCAGGGAAGCAAATGGTAAGATTTATGATACTGTTGACATTACCCTGGAAATTACAGCAGATCCGGATAATGAAACCGGCCTGTTGATAAAGGCTATTGATGATCCGAATACTGATGGAGGTGAATATCTGCCGCAGATACTGAAAGATGTTTATACCGGTTGGGGGGAACGTTTCCAGAAAAACAAGGGCGATGAAGGAAATGTTTACCTGAATGTCGGGTTGCTGAATGGTAATATCACAGTGAAAGATGCCCACTGGGGACAAACACTGCCCGGCCCATATGACTACTGGTGTGATGGCGGCGGTAGTTGGAGCGGTTGTACCAATAATTTAAGCTTTACATTTAATATGTATTGGGCAAGTAATAAGTCGGATGGCTACGGTAGCGAGATCAGTGTATCCAAACAGTAATCATTTTATGTGTTACAAAAAAGGAGCACGGTTTTTCCGTTGCTCCTTTTTTGTTTTCGGTATGCTATTATCTGATTAAAAGACTGAGCCTTGAAATGATTGTGAAAAGCATTATTGTTTTAGCCCTTTTACTTTTCCCCCTCTTTCTCTTCGGACAGGAAAAGAGCGAAGAAACACCTGTTTATGATACACCTGAAAACAAAGAAGGGGACTTCTCATTACCTGAATTTAAGACCATTATTTATCAACCTGTTGAGAAGGGGGATTTTGTATTTGCCCTGTCTCCTTATCTCTTTATTCTGGATCAGGAAGGAGATCCTGTGTTTTTCAGAAAAATTGAGGATGGCGTTAGAAATTTTCAGTTGCAAAAAAACGGACTGCTGACTTATTATAATAATGTGGATGAAAAATTCTTTGTGCTGGATACTTATTATCAGGTTATAGATAGTTTTCGTGTTGTAGGAAATTACAGTACAGATTTTCATAGCCTGCAGATTCTACCGCATGGACATGCTTTGTTGATGGCCACAGACTTACAGCAGGTGGATATGAGTAAATTGATTCCCGGCGGCGATCCGAAAGCTACGGTTGCAAGTCTGATCCTGCAAGAGGTGGATGCTTCTCATCAGTTACTCTTTCAATGGCGTAGCTGGGATCATTTTGCCATTACAGATGCTGATACTACGTTGGTTGATCTGACCTCAAGTGTGATCGACTATGTCCATGCCAATGATTTGGAGATAACGCCGGATAGCAATTACCTGATTACCTGTAGAAATATGAGTGAGGTAACCAAAATAAACAGACAGACGGGAGAGATTATGTGGCGTTGCGGAGGAAAACATAATCAATTTGAAATGCCGAACGATACGGTAGATATACATGCCATGCACTCAGCCAGATTATTGGATGAAACGCATCTGCTTTTGTTTGATAATGGCCTGACGAGTAGAAGCGATTCCAGGGGTTTGGAATATTTTATTGACCAGAATAAGAAGATAATCCGACTTCTACGGACTTATCCACATGATCCGCCGGTTTTTTCTCCTGTTATGGGAAACATTCAGGTCATGAATGCCTCTCAACGACTGATAGGATGGGGGAAAAACGACGGGGGACTTATCTGCACGGTTTATGATACCCTGGCAGATCCTTTGATGGAAATAAAACCGGGCGATCAGGATCCGTATTGGTCGTATCATGTTTCTTTTGGAGAATGGCGGGACTCAGTCCTTCGCCTGCCTGTTGACTCTTTGATGTTTACGAATCTAATGCCGGGCGATTCGGCTCTGATGATTGTTCCTGTGATCAATAGCGGGAAAGATACTATGGTCTTGAATGGGTTCTCCGTGGCTGATCATTGCTTTTTCTGCCTGAGCGATTTTCCCCGGGTACTTCCTGTTAAAGATTCATTAAATATTACGGTTCAATTTAAACCTGGCTATAGCGGAGAATATGCCTCCTCCCTCTTGCTCTTTTTTAACCCTTTGAATATTAGCCCCTCGCAAGAGCGAATAGTGAGAAAGGTGAAGGTATATGGGCAGGTTAGTACGGATTATAACAAAGAATATAAGGGGCAGGAAAAAATCAGGATCATGCCTAATCCGGCTAAGAATCAGTTCATCCCATTATTTAAAGGGAAAATGAATCGCATGGTCATCTCTGATGTTTCCGGGAAAGTGCTCTACATACAAGATAATCCTGTTAGCGGCAGGGCTGTCAAAGTGGATTTTTTACAACCAGGCATCTATTTTATTGGATTTATAACAGATGATACCCGGCGAAGGGTAATAACTTTGATAAAAATCTGAGATTTTTACTTATTTTGCCATCTGTTTATATAATTAATGGGTTTGATATGATAAAAAATGACAGAATACTCCGTTTGAGGTTGATATTTGTTTTTTTCTTATTCCCGGGATTTTTTTCGGGTATATATTCCCAAACATCCGATCTGGATAAGTATTTCCCGAAAATAAATATCTTACAATCCAATGATCCTTCTCCCGGCTATTTTTTTATTGCTACGAAAAAGCATTTT
>CAYLJE010000216.1:0-3065 GCA_964383915.1 uncultured Rikenellaceae bacterium | reverse complement strand
AAAGCTGTTGGTAGTCCATATAGACATAGTTAACAGAACGAGCGATAATAATAATATTTTTTTTATCATGGTAAATTCTCCTTATTTTTTAATTATCTAATAATTTTGCTAAATTTTTTAATTTTTTAACCAAAGTACTTTTACTCCATTTTTCGACAGCTTAAGTGAAATTGAATTCTTTTGATCGGCTTTCAACGTTTGATTGCTTAGAAAATCTCTAAGGCTGGAAACGGATGTGTTAAATTTCAATTTTACATCAAGTGGTTTGTACTCATGATTGATTATAAAAACCAAAAACTGACCTTTTCCTTCAAACCAGCTCAATTCAACTTCGGGTCGGTCACAGGTTACAATCGCATCGATACCGGCACGGCTTGCCAATTCTTTATACAACTCATACGTACGGTCGTGAGCAAAGACATCCGGCATTTGCGAAAGGAAATATTCCAATCCAAACGTGGTACTGATTACGTTACCTTTCCCAACTTTATTCAATAGGAGAGTCGGTCGTCCTGCGGAATCTTTAGCCATTACCTGTGCTGTGGTTACGTGGGCAATTGTCAGGTACTGGCGTTTATTCTCCGGTTTGGGATCTGCGGCATAGTCTGTCCAAAAGTTGCAGGTATAATTAAATTTAGTCTCTTTTTTTATACTGCCGAAAGAATCCACAAATTTTAGTTCCATCTCCGCCGGTGCCACAATGTAGTCATCTACTCGCCATCCAAGTATATCTGCCATATAAGTGGCTTTTCCGCCCAGGGCATCGGTTACCGAACACCAGACACTTCCACCATTACGCACAAACCGTTTTATTTTATCCATCTGTGAAATAGTTAGATGAGTGGTGGGTAAAATTAACAATTTGTAACCGGACAGACTGCTGTCCGCGTGTACGAAATCAACCTGTAAATGTGCCTGCTTAGCTAAAACAAAAGCATTAAACAGACTCCCCCTGTGTTCGTCGAGATATTCGTAGTAGGACGATGGATACAGGATAGCACAATTTGTCTTAGCCGGGTGAAATTCAGAAAAATCGATCTTTTTAACAAACCTGCTAAACTTGCCGAATTCCACTGCAGCCGGTTTTTCACTGTTATCTGGTCGGACGATACCAAAAGCAGATTCTGAAGGAGCACCATTATAATTTTTTCGAATCCGGGGAATGGAAAAATCGTAGTCATGAAAACACCATGGGAAAATGCCTACCGCCTCATTCACAAGTTGGGAATATAGCATTACGCGGTAATAATTGCCTTGTTTCTGTTCGGACATGACGTAACTATTGTTACCGCACTCACCATTAGCTACCGATTTTCCAGTCATCTGAGAAAGCCTCGTTACAAACGGTATCATATAAGTATCCCGAAGGGAACAAGCTCCATCAATCATCATGTAGCCTGTCGTATTCCGGCTATATCCATGTGTGCTCATGAAGTCAACTGCATTAGCTACTTTCGTCACGTCAAACCCTACATCCATTAATATAACTCCATGATCAATTCCAATTGTTATAGGATGGTTAGGGTCTGCTTTTCTTGCCGTCTGGCAAAGTCTTTTCGCCCATTCGCCGGTAACTTTTCTGGCTAAACCACTGTTTTTCCCATTGTATTGAGCATATTTTAAATTACTGCCCCCGTATAGTGACCAGTTAGGCTCGTTACAAATATCCCAGGCAAAGATCATCTTTTCGTTCTTATAACGACTTAGTAAGGATTTTATATATTCTTCTTCTTTTGATAAAAGTGGATCAACAAAAGGATCGGAACGCTCGTCCATAAATCGACCCTGGTGGGATGGTCCCGGCAATTTGATCACGCCTGAGCCCTGCGCCATGAACCAGGACTCCAGACTGCCCCGCGTTAAATCTCCTAAAGTAAGATTTGGTATTATCCCAATATTGTACTTTCTGGCATACTCCAGTATCTTTGCAAATGTTTTGGGCCGATGAAATTTGGCTGACTGGATTCGAATAACATCAACGCCCAATTTTTTGAGATGTTGAAAGTCGCGTTCCAGTATCTCATCGACATTCTCGCTCTCCCAGAATGCAGGATCATGCCCGAACTCGGCACTCTGGTAATTAATGCCTACAACAAACTTGGGTTTTCCATTAACCAGGAAATAATGATGATCACCATTATTATTTTGATTATTTGTATAACTCTTAACTTTCTTACCCGGGTTAGCCAATAGCAAGGAGTTACTTCCCAGGCTGATAAACGAAAATCCCAAAATTAACAGCAAAAGCCTTGTTATACATCTGTTTTTGAGTTTACTAATCATAATTACTTTTTTTATTTTTTTTAATTAAATTGTTAATGTTATAGTTATTATAACCCTACCTTCAGGGAAACTATTTTAAGCTCTTTAGCACATTTAGTCTTTGCTACTTCTCCTTCCGGCGTTTGCAACAGATCTAATTTGCTTTCTTTGCCATTGACCACAACCTTCCGGATTTTTGGCAAAGGGCCTAGAACAACTTCCGCCGCGACCTGGGGTTTGGTGAGCTGTAGAGAAATCCCTTTCGCTGTTCTTTTCAGGTGATAGGATACTTGCCCGAATCTTGTTTTAAAATTTGTTACTGCAAAGTTTTCCCATTCGGTTGGAATTTTAGGTTCGACCTGTAGGCTTTTCCTATCTTCACCATGAGCAATACCGCAGATCAAGTCTACAACGAAAAGGTAATAGCTCATGTGCACCAGGTTACCCGGATTGGAAGGAAATCCAAATAGATTCTCGCTTCCATCGTGGTAAAGCCAGGGAGCCCGTTCTTTGCTTTGTCGACGCACACGGTCGTACGTCTGAGCGGCAAATTTACCTTCTTCACTTTTTTCTTCACTACGTGTCATGTTTCACAAGGTTGTTTATGATAACTTGTATTAAGTAATGACAAAGATAAAACTCTATTTTTAAAAGCCGCAAAGGTTCCCACCTTTCTATGCGGCTTTTTGTTTACGGTATAAATATACTGATATCCAATGTAATACGCAAATATTTTGTACTTATTTTTGGTGTAATAGACAAAAAGGAGGCTGTTTTTTAGTACTTATGTTCAAATGGACAAA
>CAYLJE010000215.1:512-3099 GCA_964383915.1 uncultured Rikenellaceae bacterium | reverse complement strand
CTCAGAAAAACTGACCCATCCCATGCACACCTGTTTTTATGCATTGGGATAATATGAGGAGAGTTTTCCAGAAAAGAAAAAAGAGAGTAGAGCAATATTGGTAATCCAGGAAATTGAGAATCCGATGAAGACCAGGGAGGCTATCAGGAAGGCTCAGTCTTCGGTATTAGTCTTGACTGGGGGTTCAGATACTCGTAAGTGAGGGTCCATCAATACGGATGGTAATGCAGTGATGCCTAAGGCGATCTAAGAGGGCGTCCAGCAGTGAACCATTTCTCGGGCATGAACAGGCGCTTGTCCAAAAAGGCATAGCCATGCCGTGACGTATACGCCGCAAAGACCCCCACCTGAAAGTTCTCCACCTTGCCCAAGTTTCCACAGTACTGCTTTGCTAAACCAACTGAATCCTGTCCCTTTTTTGAGAATCCGGTCTCATCGAATATCAGCACCCCCTGAGGATTCCGCAGATCCTCGCCTGCAAGGCCATGATATCTGCTGATCATTCTGTCTTCGTCCCAGACAGCATTCTTATGGCCCGTTGCATGGACTTAAGAGTCCCCCTATGTTCTCAGAGCGGTACATGTAATTCGCGCATAAAAAAATCTCGGGTTAGGTCAAGCATTCTCTCCAACGAAAACCTCTTTTGAGCAACTTCTTTTCCTGCTTGCCCCATACGGCGCCTCAGATTCTCGTCTTTTACCAACATTTCTATTGCTTCAGTTAGTTTCTGCGCATTTTTGGGCGGAACCAGCAAACCCTCGTGGCCATTCTTTATTACTTCGGGAATTCCGCCAACATTTGAAGCAATAACTGGCGTACCAGAAGCCATAGCCTCAAGCAAACCATACGGAAGTCCTTCACTCAAAGAGGGCATGCAGTATATATCCGACGCAGCCAACAATAAGGGTATGTCATCTCGGTAGCCCAAAAGTCGCGCATGCCCTTTCAAACTCAGGCACGATATTTGATCCTCCAGTTTTTCCTTAAGTTCACCTTCTCCCGCCACGATACAATTGACAACGATTCCTTTTTGCCTCAATTGGTGAATGGCCTTAAATAGGTATGAATGACCTTTTACTTCGGTCAAATTCCCCATTGCCAAAATGAGAATTTCATGAGACTTGATGCCTAAACTATTTCGAATACTTGATTGTTCCTCTCCAAGGGTCAAAAATCGGGTCATGTCAACCCCATTGTAAATTGTGAAGCATTTTTTTTTCGATACTCTATAGAGGCTCAGATATGACTTGCGCGTCATATTATTTACAAACAAGATTCGACTAAGCAAACGAAATGTAAACCCCCTCAAAAAACGCTTTTTAAAAGAATATCTGCTTGGTATAGGAAAACTAATATTCACTTTTTTCCGGAACAGAGGTAAGCTATTGGATGACTCCGAGCAATGAACTATCATTACACATCTTCTTATCCTAGCCAGCCAAGCCGCCCAGATAGGGGCCAAAATCTTGTCGTTTGAGCTATTGAATATTATAAGATCTGGCCTCAGTTTTCTGCACAGTCTCATCCCAACTCCTATTGACTCCTTAAAAGAGAGGTGTTTCCAGTCATATTCCCAAAGATTAACGTTGTGATTTTCCCCAATTTCTTTAAAAATTCTTATTCCATCATTATAGTGAAAGGCAAAATGTAATTCATGGTCTTTCTCAGAGAAAAGGGAGGAAATCTGCTTTAAATATAACTGGGCACCAGCAATATTCTTATGGCCTTTGCAAATCGTCAACACCCTCATTTTATAAGCTCTATTTGATCAAAAGGATTGACTTCTGACAGTTGAAGGTTTTTTTCTGCGACCACATACATATGCAAACCCCAGCCCATTAAATGAGCTACCTTTCTGATAGGCAGCAGCGTATTTAGTTTTACTGAATTTATGACTCGAAAAGGTCCTGCAGAAAATGTGCTATAGCGCGTGTACCCTTTCCGTAAAATTTTAAGGTCATTCAGTTCTAAAAGCCTTTTAAACTCACGCATGCTAAGCCAGTTTTCAATTGGCTGAAGTGAGGCCCGATTTTCGGGAATCTTAGCCCAATGTCTAGCGACAAATCTGTTGGGTGTAGTCAGTATAGCAACGCCTCCTGCCTTTAGATGTGCAGAGATTATTTCAGCAAATTTCTCCTGATTACTCACATGTTCAATCACCTCCATTGCTAATACTAAATCAAATAGACCAAGCTTCTTATGGATATCAAAAATATTTCCAGAAAAAAAACGGAAATTCTTGTTGCCGCTCAAAAGCTCTGCCGCTCTCTTACTCAAATCCACGCCTGTTACATGGCCGTATTGGGTTAAAATACTTGACAAAGCCCCTCTCCCGCACCCAATTTCCAATATGTCCGGATTTTTTTCAAATGATGCTAAAACTTGAAATACTATCTGGGACCTCTCCACTTCATCATGGGACAATGTTAGCGTAGAATCGTTCCATTTTTTGTTGTAAAATTTGACCTGTTTCCACATAAATTTAGCCATGTTGAGACCCCACCCTCTTTAACTTCTCTTGATGTACGAATTGAGATAAGGAACGTACAATAAATAACTTGAACAAATTAATGTCTTTTTTGCCGTC
>CAYLJE010000215.1:0-454 GCA_964383915.1 uncultured Rikenellaceae bacterium | reverse complement strand
CAACAAAAAATCCTATTAATTTTTGTTCAACTTATTTATCTCCCGTTCCTAATCATTCAAGGATATCACATTTCATACTTTCCTGAGACTCAGTAGTGATCCAGTTTATCTGCAAACTTTTGAGTCAGAGATTTATTGGGAACCAAATTTGAAATGTACAGGAAATTCATTATGTTTTGATGCCCTTTACATATTATTGAGACACGTTTTTTCAAGTTGACTTGTGCCTTAAAAGAATTCAGCAAGCCAGTTGGCAAAATCATGCTTTATTCTTTCTTGGGAATCTGTGCCGGAGAAGGTATGGTTCGCGCCAGCCACCTCAATAAATTTACATTCAGTAGATGACCAATACCTGCTGTCCATGTATATATTAAGAAAGTACTTCTTAAATTCCCAGGCGGCAGCGTCATGATCAGCAAAGTAAAAAAGGATAGGGAGTTTATTTTTGCTACAA
>CAYLJE010000214.1:0-3125 GCA_964383915.1 uncultured Rikenellaceae bacterium | reverse complement strand
AATGGATTTATATCATAGGTACAATGGTTTTGTTATTGAACCCTTTGCTTCATGCACAAGACATTGATTATTCATTAGAAACCTCTTTTAAGATTGACTATAGAGATTTAGGTGAAGCCTTTTTATCGCCACCTCCTCAGTCTGGATTAAGATGTTTTTGGTGGTGGCTGAATGGTCGGGTTACCAAAGAATCCATCTCCCGTGATTTGAAAGAGATGAAAGCAAAGGGGTATGGGGGCGCATCCATTGTCGATGCCGGAAGCTCTAACTACAAGGTGGCAAAGAAAACTCCGGCAGGACCTGTATATTTAAGTCCTGAATGGATGGAATTATATAAATATGCTGTAAAAGAGGCTGATCGTTTTGGCATTGAGCTAAGTGTGAATGTCGGAAGCGGATGGAATCCCGGTGGACCGATGATAACGCCTGCATTGGCTATGAAAAAACTGGTGTGGTCCGAAACCAATATAATGGGTGGAAAAACAATCCGGATTAAGTTGCCTGAACCAAAATCCAACTTAATGTATAAAGATGTGATGGTTCAGGCTATAAAAAATCTACCCGGTGATTCCCCTGTAAAAGACAAGGCTATAAAATACTGGTCAAAAAAATCATTGAACACAGCCATGGGATGGAAGGGGGTATATCCATTATATCAACTTCGTGAAAGATATCCTGATTCTGTCGCGGTACATATTATTAGTAAAAATGATATTGTAGATATAACATCCTGTTTAAAAGGGGATATGCTAAAATGGAATGCCCCCGAAGGTTCTTGGACGATCATCAGGTATGGCTGGACTTGTACAGGGGCACATACTTCTACTTCCAGTGATGGGTGGGAGGGTCTCTCGTTAGACCATCTAAATCCCAAAGCGTTTGAACTGTTTGGCAATACGGTAATCCGTCCACTCATCGAAACAGCTCAATCGGTGGGTCATAGTGTTAAATTCCTTCAAACGGATAGTTGGGAGATGGGCATGGTCAACTGGACCAATAATTTCCCGGAGGATTTTAAAAAATTCAGAGGATATGATATACAAGAGTACATGCCTGTATTGACAGGGAGGGTAGTTGAAAGTCGTGATGTATCTAATCGTTTCTTACACGATATAAGAGAGACTGTTGGAGATTGTGTGGCTGAATACCATTATCAGAAATTTAGCGATCTTGCCCACAGATACGGACTTGGCATACATCCCGAATCGGGAGGTCCTCATTCAGCTCCGGTGGATGCGCTAAGAGTGATGGCCATCAGTGATATTCCTCAAGGAGAATTTTGGGCTCGTTCAAATACGCATCGGATAACAGATGCGGCAAGACTTTCCGTTAAGCAAAGTGCATGTGTGGCACATACAAACGGTAAGCGTTTTGTTGCTGCCGAAGGTCCTACATCCATCGGCCCGCAGTGGGAAAGAGCTCCGAAGGATCTTAAAGGCGTTATTGACCGTATCTTCTGTGCCGGTGTGAACCGGATTGTCTGGCACACTTTTACTGCTTCTCCAAAAGAATTTGGTATACCGGGAGATGAATATTTTGCCGGGACTCATCTAAATCCAAATGTTACCTGGTGGAAATATGCGGATAGTTTCATCAGCTATTTAGACCGTTGTAGTTATATGCTTCAGCAAGGCTTGTTCGTAGCGGATGTGCTTTATTACTACGGCGATGATGTACCAAATTTTGTTTTTCTGAAAGACGAATACAAAGAACTTCATGCTGGCTATAACTGGGACAAATGCTCAAAAGATGTATTACTAAATCGAGTTTCTTTTGATGGAGAAAAATTGATACTTCCTGATGGTATGAGTTATAAAGTTCTGGTACTTGCACCGGCTAAGGCTATTAATCTGGAAGTGCTTAAAAAAGTTGAATTATGGGTGAAAGCAGGCCTGACAGTTATTTCTCCCCGTCCTGAGAAAGCAACAGGATTGACCGGGTTCCCCTCTTGTGATCGTGAGGTTGGTGCCATTGCTGAACGGGTATGGGGAAATATTGACGGCATCAACATAACAGAAAACCACTATGGAAAAGGACGGGTGATTTGGGGACAGAACATCAATAAGGTGTTGGCAAATATGAAGGTTATGCCAGATATGGTATTTACCAGTAATCAGGAGCACACAGCACTTGACTACATTCACAGGACAACCAATAATGCAGAAATATATTTTATCGTCAACCGGCATGCCCGGAAAGGGATAAACGACTTTAAATACCGCTATCTTACCTCCTTGCCTGATCGCTTTGAACAAGTTGAGTGCAAATTCAGGGTTACAGGAAGAGTCCCCTATCAGTGGAATCCTGTTACCGGGGAACAGAAAAGATTGATCTGTTACCGGGTTGAAAATGGGCAGACCATTATCCCTCTGTTTTTTGAGCCGGAAGGGTCAATGTTTATACTATTTCATAAAGAAGAAATACCAAAACATATTACAGAAATTTCACGTAATGGCGAGCGGTTATTTCCATTGGAGAAAAACATTTTGGTCAAAGACCATCCTTATATCAGTTTCAATACGAAGAGAAAACCAATTATAGCTACTATTTATGAACCGGGAGAATATTTATTGACCTGGTCTGATGGCCATACGAAAAAGATGAATGTTGAAAATCCCATCCGGGAAAGATCATTTTCAGGGTCATGGAATGTTTATTTTGATACGATATGGGGAGGTCCCGGTCAGGTAACATTTAATCAATTAAAATCATGGACGGCATGGAAGGACAAAAAAATTAAGTATTATTCCGGAACGGCAAGGTATAAAAAGTCTTTTTCACTGGATAAAAAGGATCTCTCAGGTAAAAAAATAATACTTGATTTAGGAAATGTTCAGGAGATTGCTGCCGTGAAAATCAATGGGCATAAAATGCAAACCAAATGGGCATATCCTTTCCAAATAGATATTACACCTTATGCAAAAGCGGGTACCAACTTACTTGAAGTAGCGGTTGTAAATCTATGGCCTAACCGATTAATTGGAGATAGTAAATTACCGGAAAGTCAACGACTGACAAGGACAAATATCAAGAAGTTTGATGAGGAGGATTCGGAGAAATTTCTCAGGGTATCCGGCTTGATGGGTCCGGTAAAATTAAAGATTATCAGTCAATATTCATTATAA
>CAYLJE010000213.1:0-3158 GCA_964383915.1 uncultured Rikenellaceae bacterium | reverse complement strand
CCTCTTCTTTATAAGCTTTAATTCTTGTTTCCTGTCCGTTTAAGAAAATATTATTAACAAGATTCCCAATCAGTTTTTCCTGCACACTCTTTGCAATGATCTTTTCATCCATTCGTTTATCTACTGTTGTAAGCAGATTTTTAAAGAAACGATACTGTGCATACTTTTCTTTATGAAAAGCAGTTTCGTCTTCTTTGTTTAACATAAACTTTTTTACTTTATTGTCAACCATCGAAATGATACCTTTTCTTGATAAATTGGTATTTATCAGGCTAACCAGTAATTTTTTGATGGCCTTTTTCTGGAATTCATCTGTCCTTTTCATGATTCGTAATATTTTTTATATTAATTGTATCGACTATTATTGTTTTATAGTACAAATTTAATAAAAAAAATTTATTTCAATGATTGCCTTTTAAAATGACAGATAACTGCGCCTTTAGGTTATCAATTTCTGATGAGACAACCTCTGTAAATGATTCTTCTTTGTTCCTTAAATGGATACGAGTTGTGGCATGTTTTTTTTGATAAACCCTTCTAATAAATTTTTTCTCTACCAAAAAATAAAATGAAAAAATCAAAAGTTGATTTAAGAGAGCCGCCACTAAACCATATTTAGATCTATACCAGATGGCAATTGCATATACTTGAAGCTGACCAACCCCATACATAGGATTTCTTAAAAATTTGTAGGGTACTGCATCCACGAAGTCTGAGATCTTTCTTCCGAGGAACATGTCTTTCCAATAATAAATTTTTATTGTTACTGCTCTAGCAGCTAATATTTTTACTGTAAATCCACTGATAAACAGTATGGCTACTATGATGAATAGAGAGTCCTTGTTAATAAAGCTAAATAAACTGTCTGGGTTAGCGGAAGCAAAATATCCAATGCTGACTCCATTATGGAAAAATAAAAAACCAAGTATCGTTTTAAAAGTCAGAAATCCATTATTCTCATCACCCCACTTTCTAATAAACCAATGACGGCGGCCATTCTTCGAAAGTACAATCGCTATAAAACCTATATAGGAGACTTCGCTAAGCAAAAAATATATAATAATAAAGTTAGAATTATTTGGCTGGTGATTACCCGGATATAGCAAAAACAAGAGAACCAATCATTACAATCTTCCTAAATATGGATGCATTTTTTGGCACCTATCCGGCCATCGAAATCAAGAGTATTAAAGCCGGATCAGTTTCCCCAGCTCCGGCGCCACCACATCAGACCCTGCTTTCCAGGGGATGATACCATATTCATAAGCACCTGCATCCGGCGCCTTTCCATTGTAGTTTCCGGTAATTCCCGGCACTACCACTCCGGCATCAATGGCCGGAGAGTTTTTCTTCAGACAAAAATCGCCATGTTCCGGATCAACAAATTCCGGAATTTTCGTCGTCAGGTTATTATGAAACACAGTCCCTACATCCCAGGGTTTGTCCGAGAGGTTGTTGGTCACCAACTGATCAATCACTTCCGTACCTTCCCTGCCCCAGGCCCACATTGCATATTTACAATGCCACACGGTATTGTTCACGATCTTATGTCCCACAGCAGGCTTATTGGTCTGGATGGCATAGGTTACATTCCATATCACATTATGATGCACCACATAAGAGGTATCATAGTTATCCAGGTAAATCCCGCTGGCGGTGCTCCGGGCATGGTTGTCGTGCACCTTGTTGTAAGCAATCTCCGATCCCTGGCCGTTGGTATGGTAAGCATACGTCAAACCCAGGTCTTCACACATCCAGCCGCTGTTGCTGATGTCGTTGTAAACGATATTGGTGTGGTTACAAAAACGATGCAACAGGATACTGCGAGCGGCATTGCGCAGGGTACAATGAGAGATAAGATGGCCCGTCCCGGTCGCTGAAATTGCTGCAGCATCAATAGCTGCCAGGTCGCAATTTTCCACGAGGCAATTTTCCACCCGGTTTCCTTGTCCCCCTATACTGATGCCATCCCCCCAGCTATAACCCACATAACAATGACGGATACTGTTCCCTGTTCCTGAAACAGCGACTCCTTTGCCTTCCCATTGTCGGATAGAATAATCACTACCTACGCTCATGTCCCGGCACCATCCGTTTCGATATTTAAAAAAAGGTACAGGATAGAACACATGGCAACGCTCCAACACACATCCTTCGGCCTGTTCCATATTCACCGAAGCCATCACAAAGTTCAGGTTTCTGATCTCAACATACTTTTTCACGCAAAGGTCAAACCCATTGATCCGTGTGCGGGCTTCGGCCACCATTTTCTCCGGATCAAAACCTCTCTTCGGATAATAATACAACGTATCCTTTTGCCAATACCATTCGTTCGGGTGATCCAGGGCACGCAAATGATAGATACAACCCAAACCCTTCCCCAGATAAATGGAGGGGTTATAATCACCCCAGGGCTTCGATCGCCGGTCACAGGTTACCTCCCGGCCCTGTGAGTCTGATATCCGGCCTATATGTGCTATCCAGTGTTTTCCGGTAAGGATACGGCATATCCCTCCCGACCAATATCCTTTTGGTTTTCTCATACCATTAAAAATTACCTTACCATCCGGATAGGCAGTCACAGAAGCCCAGTCAGAAACTGAAAACAGACTATCATCCTTTTTATCCGGGAACCTGGCCATCATCGCTCTTTGTCCGTTTACAAACAACTGAAATATTTTTTTCGGCACGCATTTCTTATAAATCCCGTTCTTGTATGGTACCCATCCGGAAATTCTTTTCGTGCCCATGATCACTACCCTGTCCTTTTTATAACCCGTGAACACCAAAGGCTTATTTTTTATTCCGCTATGGGCAGGTTTTACTGCCTCACGGTAGATTCCCTGAAAGATAAAACAGGTATCCCCCGGTTGCATGAGGGAAGCCGCCTTTTGGATATGCCCGAAAGGATGTCTTTTTGTTCCGGCAGTTGCATTATTCCCGGCGGTAGAAACATAGTAGTTTCTGGCCCACAAGGAGAAAGGAATCAACATCAATCCCGGCAGTAGTAAAAAAGGTTTTTTTATGCTTTTTATCTCCATATTTTTTCTGATGTTAACAATTATAAAACATTTTATCGGCTGTTAAAAGTAAGAAATATTCATGAAATACTTTGTTTAAATATTCTTGCCCCTTTCGTCTAAAGTCAAATAATTAGT
>CAYLJE010000212.1:0-3244 GCA_964383915.1 uncultured Rikenellaceae bacterium | reverse complement strand
TACATCGTCAAGTGGAAGTGACCCAATATCGCAAAGTGGCATGAGATAGTCGAACGTATGTTTATGTTCCCGGGAATGCGCTGTTCGGTATGTTGAAACATAGAGGCCTTGCAAAATCAGTATCATTGGAAGAAATGGATGCTGCAATACGCAAAAATCTGTTTTAACATTTACACATTTATTAGGTGTCAATTACTTTGTCCGGTTCGCGACAATTATCTTGTCCGGTTTGTTATAGTTTTAAATTGCTAAATTAATCCATTTTTATTTTTACTATATTCAAATCCAGCACGCTTTAAAATTTATTCCAAAATATAGCCAGGTTCTTCTTTTTCTTTTAGTTGATCAAGCATCAATCTTTGAATGCGGGCATTTACACGAACACACTTGAGATGTGGGGGTAACTTGGGTTTTGGTTTTTCTCTGTAACCGCCACGGTTTGTTTGTATCTTATATCCTACATTCCAATAAATGCCGAGAATAGCTGTTGAATGGGCTTTTTAGAAAAATGTGGTACTTCTTGGAAAAAAAATACTCTATTTATGGTTATTTAATATCATCTGAAAAGTTTATATTTTTGCCTCCTTTATCATAAAATGTATGGTTAATTGAGAACCGAGATGATAACGAATCCCCTCACAGTTACTGCATGTTTGCGGTTAAAGCTGATTCTACTTAACCCCCTTTCGGATAACTTCGTTCGTCAGGATGTCAAGAAAAAAATTGGTTCCTCCCAGAGGGTCCCTCCCATTTTTTTCTTGACATGCCTTCCTCACTACGTTGATTTTTTTTGGGGTTAAGGAGAATTAATATTTGGTTATAGGCACTCCTCCTGCTTTTTTTCAATTTCCGTTTGGGTAGAATCCGGTTGCTTCGATATATTTTGTGAGATGGCCTGACGTTTTCGGTAACTGTCTGCTTTAATATCAAAAATAATTGAATGATGTACTACCCTGTCAATGGCTGCCACTGTCATTGAAGTGTCTGTAAAAATTTTATCCCATTCTCCAAAGGGTTGATTTGAAGTTATAATCAGACTGCCTGTTTCATATCTATGTGCAATGAATTCAAACAGCACGTGGGTTTCAGAATCGCTTTTTTTCACATATCCCAGATCATCAAGGATAATAGCAGAGTACTTGTCAAGTTTGACAAAAAACTGCTCCAGCCTTAATTCTTGACGTGCTTTTTGCATTTCCTGAACCAATGCCGTTGCTGTAAACTGTTTTACTCTGATGGATTTTTCAATCAATCCATGGCCTATGGCTGCAGATAAATGACTTTTGCCTACACCGCTGGGGCCAAAAAATAGAACATTCATTGCCTGTTTTACCCAGTCAGTACTGTTGGTCAGGGCACTTATTTCTTCTGCTTTTAAATTATGAGTGTAATTAAAATTGAATGTTCCCAGTGTCTTGCCCGCCGGCAGCCTGGACTCCTTTGTGAATCTTGCAATCCTTCGGCTGTATCGCGCATTTAACTCCTCTTCACAAAGGGTTGCAAGATAGCGTGCACTGCTCCATTTCTCAGATTCTGCCCTTATCGACAGTTGTTCCCAGGAGGTTGCCATGGTTGAAAGACGTAGCTGTTTCAGTAAAACAGGGAGAGCTGCTGTCTGGGTCATGATAGTGTTTCCTCCCTCTGTGAGAAGCCTGGTATTAATATGTTATAATCATCACCAGAAGTTTCATAAATCTGAACATTGGGAATTTCAATTTTATGGTTATCAAATTTTTCCTGGAGTTCATGAAGGACCGGAAGCTTGCCTTGTTCCTTCAATGTTAACAGGTGGTGTCCTAACCTTTCCTCACAGTCTCCGCGATGTGCCAATGACAGTATCCCAACCATGACTTTACAGGCACGGCGTGGTTCCATCTCACCATCAAGCCAGGCCCATATGCTTTTATACACATCCGTTGGTAAAAAATCCTCCCGGAGTTGTGAATACCTGAATGCCTGTGGTTTACGTTCAAGGCTGTTAATGACATGCCGGTAATCGACATTGCGGGCTCTATTATTGCCGGAGCCATAAACCCTTTCTGTTGTGAAAACGTGGCTTGTTCCAAGATAGAATTTCAACCTGTCATGATAAATATGAACACGTAATTTCTCTCCGATCAAGCGGGATGGTACGGTGTACAGTGCACGCTTTATCCTTATTGTGCTTGCGGTACTGACCGGTACTACCATCTCAGTGTAGTCAATGGTTTTATGTAATGGAAGTGGTTTCAGGTGAATTTGCTCGTCGGCTATTTTGTCCTTATTATTCAGGTTAATTCTATTGATAATCCCATCAAGGAATAACTGATACGCTTTAACAGATTCAAAGTCTTTGGATCCACGTAACAAAAGAGCCTGCTTGATTCGATTCTTAACATGCCCATTGGGAGACTCAATACTTCCATTTTCATGACTTACCCCCTTATTATTACGGGTTGCCTTCATATTGTAGTGAGAAAATAATTCTGCATATCTGCTGGTTACATCTTCCCTGGCATTTTTTGTCATATTCTTAAATGCTGCAGAAAGACTGTCTGTACGGTGTTCCATGGGCACACCACCCAAACGCCAGAGAGCATCCTGCAATCCTTCACTCAAGGCAGAAAATGACTCTCCGCCCAAAATAACTTTTACATGACACCAGCCACTATAAGCCAGACGGAAATGATAAAGAATATGAGATAAAGGTTGACCTGCCACTGTAACGGTTACCTTTTTTAAAGTGGTGAAATCACTTAATCCCAGGCGCCCTGGAATCTGACGTTGCATAAACATGACCTCTTTGCCTTTACCATACAGACTTTTCCATTTCTTTACTTTCCGTTGAAAGGTACGCTCTTGAGAATTGGTATATTTACCGGGATATTTCTCCTGTAAATATTCAAAAAGCGTTTTCGGCTGTAGTTCCTGGCTAATAGAAAGCTTTGGAACTATTTCTGATTCCCATATATCTACAAATGGATCCTTTCGGGTACGCCAGTGCCTTTCCGGCTTATTCCCAGGAACAATTTGTTTTTTCTCAATCCTGCGGCCAGATCTCTCACTAATGCCTGATATGGCAGCTGCTGTTATTTGAGATTTACCTTGATTTCTGAATGACATGTATATCCTTCTTTGACTTTCATTAATGGTTTTCCCTGACATTTATTCCTCCAAAAAAAGGGTTTTTAAATGTCAGGTTTCTACCACATTTTTACCGGACAAGATAATTGTCGTCATCGGCCAAGGTAATTGTCGCACAATA
>CAYLJE010000211.1:0-3397 GCA_964383915.1 uncultured Rikenellaceae bacterium | reverse complement strand
GAAGGTTAGAGATAATAAAAAAACGATTGATAATTTAGTAAGTGTTTTCATGTTAGTTTTCATTTATGTTGGGTTCTAAAAATCCATTTTTTCATGTTTCGTGAAATAGGTTCATCCAATTTTAGGGGGTACTACTTTTCGAGACATTCAGAAACTTTTTGCTGCAAACATAATATACCGCAATGCTTATAATATAAACAAAAAATACCCATATATATATTTTAGTGAGTTTAATCTGCCAAAATAAATAGCGATTAAGCTGCACTTGTGTACCCAAACTATAATTATCCCTGAAACCCAGCACCATTGTCGTTAGCGTTCTTTTGGGCGGTTTACTCCAAATACCATTCCTGGGTGCCGGAGTATAATCATAATATTCACGATAAAAATCCGTCGGATAATAAGACGGTTTATCATATTCTTTAAACAACAGCTTGTTACCAACTTGTTGCTTATAGTATGGCCAATTCTCGTGAACTTCTTCTACCGAAGCATAATCCCCATCAGGTGTCACAAACATCTGATTAAAAAGAGGGTCTATTGCAATGTATTTCCCCTTATATAATACCTGACCAACATGATGACTCTTACCTTCTTTTAACATTGAAAAAAGACGAAATTCAAAACCGGCCTTCTGCAGTAACATTCCTGCTACTAGCGAATGCATATAACAAGCGTAACCACCTAACAAGGCTACATCGGCGGAATGAAGTTGTTTATCTTTGAATCCTCTCACTTCTTCAGGTGGTGCGAGGAAAGTCTTTCTTGGCGGCCCCATTAAGCGATGTGTTATTTCTACAAGACTTTTTATTTTCTCTATGTCAGTCATCGAATCGGTGACTGTTCTGTCAACGATCGTTTGAAATATCCTGTCCTGGTAGGAAGAATTGACTTGCAACCAAAACATAGATGCGGCATAAGCGCCACTTATCAGAATAACGGCAATAAATAAAATCGCATTAAACTTTTTCCAGATAGTAAAAAACATATTCATCCTCCTTGTATTTAAGATTAGCTATTGTACTCCCCACTTTTTATTGGGTGTCTTGCCCAATTCAATTTCTAATGTTCCTCCTGCAAAAAATTTAGTTACAGGAAATTTAAAACTATCCCATCGTTCACCGTTTAGCGTAGCTTTTTGAATATAAATATCGCTTGCATTTTTCCGCTTGACTGTTATTTCAAATGTCTTCATTTGCGATGGATCCTCAACAGATGGAAATTCAATGACGATCTTGTCAAATATTGGGCTGGTAATTTCAAGGGTTGGCGCTTCACCAACACATCCATGTTCATCAAACAGTCCGATAGCCATCAGTACCCCTAAGGCCCCTAACTGCCCCTGGTCTTCGTCTCCTAAATAACCGCTATATGGGTCTGTCCCACCAAATGTCACTTCTTTTACCTGTCGTACCCAGTATTGGGTTTTCCAGGGTTCACCTGCATAACTAAAAAGATGGGCCATCCCGCAGGATGGTTGGTTTCCATAATCAACCCAACCAGTTTCGTCTTTTCCACGTGGAGTGACAAATTTGTATGGTTGGGCTTTTATAAAACTTGAGTCCAACTTATTAACAAATGCTGATTTACCCCCCATAGATTGAATCAATCCTTCAATATTTTGGGGTACATAAAAAGTAAACATAGCTGAGCTTCCTTCAACAAAACCTAAGATTGTAGGCTTCTTCTCATCAAGAACCGGGGAAAAAGGTTCCGCCCATTCACCTGACAACAGCCTGGGACGCATCCATCCTATTTGGGGATCAAATACATTCCTCCAATTCTCCGAACGTTTCATAAACAGGGCAACATCATTTTCTTTTCCTATTTGCCTTGCCATTTGGGCAAGGCACCAATCCTGGTAAGCGTATTCAAGCGTCATGCCAGAGCCTCTTTGATGCCAACCCTTTCCTCTTTCTGCAATTTCGACCGGTATGTAACCAAGGTCAATGTACCAGTCGATACCCCCTCCTGACGGATTTGGTCCTGCCTCATAACCGGATCTGTCCCTTATCCCACCGGGGAAAGCATTCTTCCGGGCTGCGGTATAGGCAAGTTCCGGATCGAAGGTTGCCCTGCCGGTTGACATAAGCGCCGCAAGGAGCGGGGTGCTATGGTCGCCAACCATCACATAACTATAATTTCCACCCCAGGAACACCTGGACATTGTACCAGCATTCCTATAATAATCAAGGAATGTTTCTGCCATCCAGTTCCCATATTCCGGATAGACAAGCGACCATAAGATATTCAGGTTCCAGTGTGAGTCAAATAAACCATCCCCTTCCATAAAAGGGTATTTGGGTGCACCGGATTTATCCATTGGCAATTGTCTAATTACCGGATATGGTCCTGTATAATCAGCATAAGAACCATCCACGTCATTTGAGATACGTTTAGTAGCCGTATGCATCAAATCAGTATAAAACTTTACCTGCTGTTCGTGTGTCCCACCTTCAACACGTATTCTTCCCAAATAACTGTTCCATTCCTTTTGTGCATCAGAAACGACTTTTTCAAAATCCCAGTGGGGTAGTTCGGTTTCAAGATTTAGTCGGGCATTTGAGGCGCTGACATAAGAAATAGCAACTTTAACAAGGATCTGTTCACCCTCTCTTAGATTATTGTATGTCACATAAACTCCACTACCTTTACCACTAACAATACCGGCTTCAGGTTTTACCAATACACCGTCTTTCCATCCGGCAAAATCTTTAAAAGGCTTATCGAATTGAGCTACAAAATAGACAACATACGGTTTTTTCCTCCTGAAAGTAGGAGCCATTACCGAATAACCTTCTATTTCATTGAGCCCTGTTTGCCGGGCATAGGCATAGGACATTTCTGTGGGACCTAGTGCAGCACCAAGGTCAAAAAGCAGGTGTGCCTGATCAGTTGACGGAAAAGTATAGCGGTGCATCCCGACCCTGCATGTAGCAGTGAGTTCGGCTGTAATCTTGTAATCTTCCAAAAAGACCTTATAGTAACCCAGCTTTACTTCCTCTTTTTCGTGGGAAAAACGGGACTTGTTGGCTTCAATCCCCTCGTTTCCCCTGCATGGACCTGTAACTGGCATTACCGGTATTCCGGCTGTTTGCATATTGTGGACATGGGAAAAGTTAAGGATATATTTATCATCATACCGGTAACCGGCATCCCAAAGGTCGCCATGTTTGGTATCGGGGCTTAAAGCAACCATCCCAAATGGTAGGGTGGCTGATATAAAATAATCATATCGTGGACAATGCGTATCAATTAAAGGGTCTGCAAGGTTGGCAGGAGTTTCTTTCCCTTCAATTCCATCCGGTGATATATAAAATTCTTTCTGAGCCCATATGTTAAACGCGAAGGTTAGAGATAACAATAAAGCAACTGATAATTTAACAAATGTTTTCAT
>CAYLJE010000210.1:0-3423 GCA_964383915.1 uncultured Rikenellaceae bacterium | reverse complement strand
CAATTATCCGGGAAAAGATCTTTCCTGAGTTTGAAATGACCCCAGGTTTTAAAAGCTCCTCCCTGATGCAGGTATTTTTGGCATAGTTTTTTTACATTACCACGTGCTTAGGACGTGGGTTTCTATGTTGTACTAAAAAAATCGAAATAACAGTGAAAGATTTTCCCCATAAAACTTAATTTTTATAAATGCTGTAAGATAATTATTCCACCGGATCAAATCGAAAACCTATTTGCCAACATACAAAATTTTAATAAACATTAAATTTAGGTATTTTCTTTGATAAATCTAAGTTCCGGAAGATTGAATACTTCAGGATTAACAACAAATCGAGGTGGTTTTCCATCAAGAAAAGATTTCACATCATCCATAATCATATACCGGATATCCCATCCGCCTTCCTCACTGTACCAGGCAATATGAGGCGAAAGAATAACATTGTCCATAGCAAGAATCTCGGAATCAGGTTTTGGCGGTTCTGTTTCGTAAACATCAATACCTGCACCACCAATAATCCTTTCCTTTAATCCGGTGATCAGATCATCAGTTTTCACTATCGGACCGCGGGCGGTGTTAATTATCACGGCCGATCTTTTCATTAACCTGAACTTTTCAAGGGAAAACATGCCCCGCGTTTCTTCAGTCACAGGCACATGGATAGTAATAATATCTGATTCTCTAAGAACATCATCAAATGGGACATGTTCAATACCAAGTTCTTTATACCTTTCCTCACTCAGATATGGGTCGCTAACAAGAATTTTCATTTCAAAGCCGCTCATTTTCTTCAAAACAAGGGAACCAATATTACCACATCCGATAATACCAAGCGTTTTACCTTTCATCCTGCGCAAAGGATAAATATCTTCGGAACTCCATTTTCTTTTATAAATCCATCTTTCTAATACTTTATCCTGTAACTTTCTTTTACGGAAGGTTTCCAGCATCAGCATGATTGCATGTTCTGCAACATCCTCACTGGAAGCTGTTGCTTCGTTAGCAAATATTATTCCATTCCTGGTTGCGGCTTCCACATCAACGTTATCATAACCAATACCATGTCTTAGCAATACTTTTACATTCTCAAGTCCATCCAGCACTTCAGCCGTAAAATTAGCCATATTTGTAAGAACAATGTCAGCGTCTTTGAAGTTCTTTATTAAATCTGAAGGGGAAGCATCCCTCATCTGATAATAATAAAAATCAATTCCGAGCTTTTTACATTCCTGTTCTTCCCAATTCAGATCTCTTTCAATATAATCTGTGATCTTAAATATAATTTTTTTTTTCATTATCATTAATTATATACCTTCACTTTCTACTGTTTCAACCGGGGGATAGATTTCATTAAGTTTAATCATTACTTCATCAGGGATTTCAATGTCAGCTGCTTTTAGATTATCTTCGGCCTGGAAGAGACTAGTTGCACCTGTGATTACACTGGTAACCTCCGGATTCTTAAGGCACCAGGCAATAGATAATTGAGCAGCAGTAACCCCAATTTCTGAAGCAATTTTTACCAATTCCTGTCCTTTTCTTTTATTTTCTTCTGTCCAGTACATTTTTTTAATTATAGTATTGGTATCATTATCGGCGGCGCGTGTTCCTTTCGGGGCTTCTTCCCCGGGTTTATATTTTCCGGTTAACATACCATGAGCCAGTGGAGAAAAAACCACATTGCCGATTCCTTCAGCTTTAGTGGCCGGGAACAAATTCCTCTCCGGGAACCGGTAAAGCATACTATATCTTGGTTCGCTAACAGTTATTGGCCTTGCTCCAATTTCAGCAGCCACCCTGTTGGCTCGTGTAATCAGATGGGCAGGCCATTCACTTATACCCCAGTATAATACCTTACCCTGGCGTATAAGATCTTCCATTGCCCTGATGGTCTCTTCCAACGGAGTATCCGGATCAGGCCGGTGACACATGAAAACATCTAAATAATCTGTACCCAACCGTTTTAAACTTTTATGGCATGATTCAATAATATGCTTGGCAGAAAGTCCGCGATCATTGATATTATCAGACATAGGAGCCCAGCATTTGGATAAAATAAATAAATTTTCCCGGGGAAAACCGGACAAACACTCTCCCAGAACTCGTTCAGCTTCTCCATTATTATATGCATCTGCTGTGTCAAAAAAATTTACACCACCTTCATAATATTTATTGATTGTAGCTTGAGAGGTTTTTTTGTCATTTTTGAAGCCGATGGTTAAATAGCTTCCCAGACCAATAACACTGAGCTTAACACCCCATTTACCAATTTTTCGATATTGCATTTTTTTCTCCTTTCTTTATTAGTTGATAACTTTTCTAAAAAAACTTAAAATATTTACAAAAATTTCAAAAGAAAACTTTCTTAATTTAGACATTTATTTTATTATCTTGAAACGCGTCCTGAAGTATCACCTGCCATAAGTTTTTCAACTTCACTTACAGAAACCATATTAAAATCACCATAAATAGTATGTTTCAAACATGAAGCAGCCACCGCAAAATCCAATGCTTTCTGATCATCTTTATAAGTAATCAGACCATAAATTAAACCAGCCATGAAAGAGTCTCCGCTTCCAACCCTGTCAACAATATGAGTAATCTGATATTCAGGGGCTTCCAGTAACTCGTTTCCATTGAATAATACTCCGGACCAGGTATTATGGTTCGCATTTATAGAACCCCTTAAAGTGATAATTACTTTTTTTGCTTTCGGAAATCGCTTCATAAGTTGCTTTGCCACTGATTCATAAGCGCCTGCTTTTATTTTTCCCTTTATCACATCTATACCTTCAGGTTTTATTCCAAACACCTTCTCAGCGTCTTCTTCATTCCCCAGAATTATGTCACATTCCTTTACTATATCAGGCATAATTTCTCCTGCACTTTTGCCCCATTTCCAGAGTTTTTTTCTGAAATTCAGATCACATGAAACAGTTAACCCTTTTTTATTGGCTTGCTTTGCACCTTCCAAACAAACCTGTGCGGCACCTTTTGAAATGGCTGGGGTGATTCCAGTCCAATGAAACCATTGAGCGTCTTTAAATATCTCATCCCAATCAATCATCCCCGGACTTATTCCGGAAAAAGCAGAAAAAGACCTGTCATATATAACATTACTTCCCCGGCTGACTGCCCCGGTTTCGAGAAAGTATATTCCAAGTCTTTCACCACCCCAAATAATATTTTTTGTATTCACACCGTGTTTTTTAATTTCTTTTTCACACCATTTACCTATATCATTTTCAGGTAAACGTGTAATAAAATCAACGGGCATTCTAAAATTGGCGAGTGATACAGCAACATTAGCTTCTCCCCCACCAAAAGTTGACACTAAATGAGACGTTTGGGAAAACCTCATATAATCCGGAGCTGCCAGACGCAACATAATTTCACCAAATGTGACTATTTTTTTCATGTGATTAA
>CAYLJE010000209.1:2436-3534 GCA_964383915.1 uncultured Rikenellaceae bacterium | reverse complement strand
ACAGGAATGAACTATATAGACACTTCACCCTTGTACTACAATGAAGAAGCCGTGGGAAAAGCCATCAAAGGAGTGGACAGGGAGTCGGTTTTTATTACCGTAAAGTTTTTTCCCAAGGAAATCTACAAACCCGAGATCCTCGTCAATCGTAAATTTACCAAAGAGGACGTGCTAAAAAGCTTTTACACCTCTTTTGAAAAATTGCAGACCGACTATGTGGACTGTTTCATGATGCAGAGTGCTTCTTCGTCCGCACTGGTTAAGAACGAGGCATTCCATGCTGCATTTGAACAGTTAAAACGAGAAGGCAAGGTTCGGTTCCGTGGCGTCGCCTGCCATGGCAGTTACTGGCTGGATGAACCCAAAGAAAACATGGAACAGATACTGCAAACCGCCATTGATGACGGACGGTTTGATCTTATCTTGCTGGTATACAATTTTCTCCAGCATGATCAGGGAGAACGGATCCTGGAAGCATGTCATAAAAAGGATATTGCAACCCTGGTGATGAAAGGGAACCCGATATCCCGGTATAATTACATGATCGCTTTTGCCTCGAAATTCTATAATGGCACCATCCCGGAAGGAAAACCAACCCGGGTAATCAATAAAATGAAAAAAGAGGTCAAGGATTTCGACCGGTTCAAGGAAAACTACGGAATAAAAACCGAAGATGAACTCCGGGATTCAGCGGTTAAATTTGTTTTAAGCAATCCCAATGTAAATACCTATCTGTACAGTTTTGATTCCTATGACGACATGCAGAAGATCGTACCCCTTTCAGGTCAGAAATTAACATCCGGGGATACGAGACTGATGAGGGCCTATCAGGAAGACTACGGTACTTTTTACTGCCGTCATGCCTGTGACATCTGCGAAAGCGCCTGCCCGCATAAGGTGCCGGTCAATAAACTCCTGCGTTACAGACATTACTATGTTGGGAACGGAAATGAAGCGTATGCCTTGCGGAAATACAATGAATTTAAAGGGCCCAAAGCCGATCATTGCATCGACTGTGAGGGATACTGTGAACAGGCTTGTCCCTATAATGTACATGCGCAGGCCATGTTGATCGATGCACACCTGAGGCTCAACCTG
>CAYLJE010000209.1:0-2336 GCA_964383915.1 uncultured Rikenellaceae bacterium | reverse complement strand
GAAATCGTTTTTCAGGACCTGAAGAGCAAGAAACCCTTGTACATTGCCCCGTATGTCCTCGGGGGATTGCAACAGGAACATCAACTGAATGAGACCGGGGATGCCTACCTCATAAAAAACAGTCCTCAATATCAGGCCGGCGGGGATCTCAAGTACGGGATCACCAGCAATCTTGCCATGGATCTTACCGTGAATCCCGACTTTGCCCAGGTTGAAGCCGACGACCAGTTGATCAACCTGACCCGCTTTTCTCTTTTCTACCCTGAAAAGAGATTGTTCTTCCAGGAACGTTCCAGCAATTTCGATTTTAATTTCGGTGATTTCAATCGCCTGTTTTACAGCCGCCGGATCGGGCTGGAGCAGGGAGAACAGGTGCCTATCTATGGCGGCGCCAGGCTGGTGGGCCGTGCAGGCCCCTGGGATATCGGCTTTCTGGATATGCATACGGCAGCCGTCTCTCATCTGAACCTGCCCTCAGAGAATTTTGGCATCCTGCGCCTCCGGCGAAGGGTCATCAATGAAAGTACCTATATCGGCGGTATCATAACCTCACGGCTGGGCATGGACGGTTCCTATAACACAGCCTACGGACTGGACGGAATATTCAATCTGTTCGGAAATGATTTCCTGAATGTGATGTGGGCACAAACCTTTGAAGACCATAAAGAAAACAAACCGCTATCCCTGGACCCGGCCCGCATAAAGATCGGTTGGGAAAGAAGAATGGAAAAAGGGCTGGGATACAATCTGAATTATTCCCGTGCCGGGGTGGATTATTCTCCCGGAATAGGTTTCGAAATGCGCCATAATTTTACGCAGTACCAGGACCGTATCTGGTGGGGATGGATTCCCGGGGAAAAAAGTAAGCTGCTCAATCACAAAGTATTTCTGGACGGGAACCTGGTAACAAGGAACATAGACGGCTCTGCGGAAACAGCGATCCTGAGTCCCGGGTGGTCTTTCAGATCAAAAGGAAGTATGGAAGGTACCCTGCAATTCAATTTCAACCGTGAAAATGTGGCAGACACCTTTTATCTGGCCCAAAACACCTATATCCCAAGTGGAGATTATACTTTTCAGAACGCCTGGCTGATGTTTAACACACCGAATACACATGCACTCATGGCAAAAAATATGCTTACCGCCGGGAAATTTTATGACGGCATGCTGCTGTCTGCCAGTATTTCACCCCAATGGAATGTCTCTCCCCGTCTCACCCTCAGCGGAACCTATATTTATACTGTTGGAAGCTTTGCGGACCGCGATCAGCATTTTCAAACCCACATCGCACGTATCAAAGTGCTGATCATGCCGAGTACAAAATTGTCCATCTCCTCTTTCGTGCAATACAACAGCGGGATCAATACCGTGATTGCCAATGTCAGGTTCCGGTACAACCCCAAAGAGGGAAACGACCTGTATATTGTCTATAACGAGGGCCTCAATACCGACCGCTATACTGAACTCCCTGTATTGCCGGTGTCAAACACAAGGGCTGTATTATTAAAATATACCTATACCTTCAGAATTGAAAAATAGGTATTGAAAAAACCGGACAAAATACAGAACCAGGCCGGTCAAGTTATGGAAAAAGTCATTGTCTAATTAAAATAGGAGGTTATTATGAGTGCATCCGCATTAAGTCTTTTTGTATTTGGTATTTACCTGCTGGTTATCGGAGCGGGTTACATCCTTATCCCCAATGCTATATTACCTTTGTTCAAGCTCCCTAAAACGAATGAGCCCTGGATCAGGGTTTTGGGAACCGTGGTTGCCGTGATAGGTTTTTATTACCTTATTGCAGCCGAAAATGAGCTTACCGTATTTTTTATCGCAACCGTTTTTGCCAGATTTGCAGTGCTTGTTGTTTTCACACTGTTGGTTATCGCAAGAAAAGCAGCCCCTTCGCTTATTGCTTTCGGGCTCGTTGATGCGGCGGGAGCGCTCTGGACATGGCTGGTCCTGTAACCTGAGACAGCCAGTTGTTTTTTATAGGGATAAGGCTAAAATGACATCCCCTTAAAGATACGGGACTGATCCAGTGGTACGAGGTATCCGGAATAATTCAGTTGTGCCGAGGTATTTCCTTTGACGGTAGCATCCGCAACAGCAATGACACGTTCAGCTTTGTGGGTAACTACTGCTTCTGGTGGAGTAGTACCGAGAGCAGTAGTAGCTACGCCTACTCCTGCGGTCTGTACTACGGCAGCGACAATGTGGGCCACTACCTCTGCCATATTTCGCTCGGATTCTCGGTGCGCTGTGTCAGGGATAAATGATCTATCTAATTATTGAGTCCACTCCAAAAAGTCACAAAACATAAACTCGTTTGGAAT
>CAYLJE010000208.1:0-3535 GCA_964383915.1 uncultured Rikenellaceae bacterium | reverse complement strand
ATAATACCATCAGAGACAGTTAACAATTTAACAAGCATATGAACGACGACGGAAAAAAAATTTTATATTATCAATGCTTCTCCGGTATCAGTGGAGATATGAATCTGGGAGCACTTGTAGATCTGGGAGTTCCGGCAGATTATCTACTCGGGGAACTGAAAAAGTTGGAATTATCCAATGTAACCATCTCATTCAGCAAAGAATCACGTCATGAAATTTACGGCACCAATGCCACTGTGTCTGTCTCTCATCCCACACGTATCGCGAGAAAATTAAAAGACATATATGAAATAATCGAGGAGGCGGATATTGCTCCGGTAGTAAAAACCACAGCCAGAAAAATTTTTCAGACACTTGCGGAAGCAGAAGGAAAGATTCACGACAAATCTCCGGAGCAGATTCATTTCCATGAAGTGGGAGGAGAAGATGCCATCATTGATATCGTAGGGTCTGCCCTGGCCTTTCACTATTTGAATGTCGATGAAGTATGGTCATCTACTGTTGAACTGGGACAAGGATTCGTAAAAAGTGCACATGGAATCATTCCAATACCTGCCCCTGCTACTACGGAGATATTAAAAAATAAACCGGTACATTTAGGTGGCACAGATTTTGAATCCACGACGCCTACCGGTGCAGCTATTCTATCAACACTGGTAACAAAATTTACGGATGACCCTGAAATAACCATTCAAAAAACGGGTTATGGCGTAGGCAAACATCAGGGGAGTACGCGTCCGAACCTGCTAAGGATTTTTCTGGCAACACACAATAAATCTTCAGTACTTCTAACCAATCTGGCCGAAGAAATCGAATGTACCATTGATGACATGAACCCGGAATGGTATGACTGGATCATGAAAAAGCTTTTCGAAGCAGGTGCCAATGATGTCACTCTTACCCCCATCCTTATGAAGAAAAACAGACCCGGCATGAAATTAAGCGTGCTTTGTCCGGGTGATAAAGCTGATGGGATAGGGATAGCCCTTCTGAGAGAGACCACTACCATTGGCTACAGACGCAGGCAAGTCAGAAAATATTCACTGACAAGGAAAGTAAATACCGTACAAACCCGCTATGGGAAGGTCAGGATCAAGGAATCATATTTGGAGAAAGAGTTGATCACCCGGAAACCTGAATACGAAGATTGCCGAAAGATAGCTATAGACACCGGCCTACCGCTCAGAAAAATCTATGAAGAAATCGATCGTTTTTTAACAAAAATGGATAAATGAAAGACATTGATCACAAAGGATTTCAAAAGCTAAGATCATTTCTGCAGTCTCATGCCCCTGCCGCCCTTGCCTTCTCCGGGGGATCAGACAGTGCTTTTCTGGCATATGTTGCGAACAGCGTATCTCCGGGAAGTTATACAGCTTTCACATTTGACACACCTTATATGAACCGGAGTGAAATACGGGAGGCTTGTGATTTCTCTAAAAAATATAATATTCCACACACTCTCATTCCTTTACCGATACCCGAAGCAATCTTAAACAATCCCGGAAACCGGTGTTATCTGTGTAAGCTGGTCCTGTTTTCCACATTAAAAAACGTGGCTGCCCGGGAAGGTCTAAACTATGTTTTTGACGGAAGCAACACCGATGATATACAGGCTTTCCGCCCTGGAAGACAAGCACTGAAAGAATTAGGGGTCATCAGTCCGTTGCTGGAGAGCAACCTGAACAAAAAGGAGATACGCATGCTGTCCAAAGAGCTGGGACTGCCAACATGGAACAAACCGTCCAATGCCTGCTTACTTACCCGCATCCCTTATTCCCACAAGGTATCCGGTAATCTCCTTGTCCGAATAGAAAAAGCTGAGGAATTTTTGCATGCGCTCGGTTTCGGAAATATCAGGGTAAGAACCCATGATACGCTGGCACGGATAGAGGCCACTAAAGAAGATATTTATAGTATGTTTCAGGAAGATATACGAAATAAAATAATCGAAAAATTCAAGCAACTAGGTTATTATTTTATCACACTGGACCTGGAAGGATTCAGAAGTGGCAGTTATGATATCCGGCAACCAAAAAAAGATAATAATGGATCAGAAACATCTGGAAAAAATACTGAAAGAAGTTAAAAAAGGCAACCTCGACATTGGAGAGGCATTGCATCGTATAAAGTCGTTTACCTATGAAGATCTGGGATATGCCAAGCTGGATTATCATCGTGAACTTAGACGGGGTTATCCCGAGATCGTTTATGCTGCCGGGAAATCGACATCCCAGGTTACAGGCATTGTCCAATCCATGCTAAACCAGGACAGTAACATCATCATTACCCGTGCCTCCAAAAAAAAATATGAAGCAGTGAAGAAACTGGTTCCGGAAGCCATTTATTACGAACAGGCCCGGATCATCAGTATTCTGAAAAAAGAGCAGGAGACCCGGAAGACATCCATCGCCATTGTGACAGCCGGCACCTCTGACATCCCTGTTGCCGAGGAGGCTGCGGTAACAGCCGAGTTACTGGGAAATCCCGTGCACCGTATCTACGACGTAGGTGTTGCCGGCATTCACCGGCTTACTTCCAGCCTGGAAGAAATCAGAAAAACCCGTATTGTTATTGTTATTGCCGGCATGGAGGGGGCCCTGGCCAGCATCGTGGCCGGGCTGGTTGATATCCCCGTTGTGGCGGTACCCACGAGTGTGGGATACGGAGCCAATTTGCAAGGGATTTCAGCCCTCCTGGCTATGCTGACAAGCTGTTCGGGGGGCATCGCCGTGGTAAACATAGACAATGGTTTTGGCGCCGGATATTATGCGAGCATGATCAACCGGTTGTAAGGATCTGTTATTATCATAAAGTTTAAATGAATGATGTGGCTGCCATGTCCCTGGAAAAACATACGCCTTTAGAACAACTCAAACCCCTGATCTTGCTTTCAACGGCCTATCTGCCGTCAGTCCGGTATTTTACGAAATTTTTACTTCCCGGCTACGTGGTTATCGAAGACGATGAAAATTATCTCAAACAAAGCTACCGGAACCGGTGTATTGTTGCCGGGCCCAATGGACCGCAAGCGCTGGTTGTTCCTGTTAAAAGAGGCAGTTTTCACAAAACACACATCCGGGATATTGTTGTGGAAGACACACTCCCGTGGTTAACCGGACATTTACATACCCTGAAAGCAGCTTATCGTTCCTCCCCTTTCTATGATTATTACATTGATGACCTGGCAAAGGTGCTCAGGAAAAATCGCCATTTTTTACTTGATCTGAACCTGAACCTGCTTAAAGCGCTTTTCACTATGCTGGACATCAACACTCCTTTTTCTCTGACAGGCAAATATTATCAACCGCAGGATAATAAACATGTTCTTGACTACCGTGAAACAATCCATCCGAAGAAAAAAGCACCGGATTCTTTATACCAACCGATTGTCTATCATCAGGTTTTTGATGACCGTTACGGGTTTTTACCTGATTTGAGTATTATCGACCTGATTTTTAATGAAGGGCCGGATGCCCTGCCCATACTTCAAAAGTGTCTCGTATCAAAAACCCGTGACGCCTCTCACTAAGCT
>CAYLJE010000207.1:0-3572 GCA_964383915.1 uncultured Rikenellaceae bacterium | reverse complement strand
CGGCAGGCTCACTTTGCCCGATGGGATGAGTTACGGGGTAATGGTGTTGCCACAGCTTAACATCATGCGTCCTGCCGTCATGGCCAGGATCGAAGAGCTGGTGAAGCAGGGGGCTGTAATCCTCGGTTCTCCTCCCGAAAAGTCGCCGAGCCTGCAAAACTATCCGCAATGTGACAAGCAGGTGAAAGACATTGCTTCGAAACTTTGGAGCAAAACATACAAGGACGGGAAAATGAAAAATGCTTACGGGAAAGGGATCGTGTATGATGGCTACGATCTGGTCACCATACTTAAAGAAATGGGAATGGAGAGAGATTTTATTACAAATGATGATTCCGTATTGTTCTCACACCGTTCATTAAAAGGAATGGATATTTACTTTCTCACAAATCAGTCTGATAAGGTGATAAATATTGAGCCGTCATTCCGTGTTTCCGGATTGAAACCCCAACTATGGGATGCAGTAACAGGAGAAATCCGTGAGCTTAAAGAGTATTCTGTTAAGGATGGGAGAACGGTTGTGCCATTAAAAATGGAAGCCCAACGCAGCTGGCTGGTAGTTTTCGCGAATAATAAAAATGAAAAGATAAAACCTGCATTGGAAAGTAATTTTCCTGAATATAAGCCGGTAGCTAAAGTAGAAGGACCTTTTGAAGTTGATTTTGTCAACAAGAAATTTGGCCCGAAAAGAACACAAACTTTTAAGGTGTTGGAGGACCTGTCACGATCTTCCAATGATAGCATAAAATATTACTCGGGGAAGATCGTTTATAAAGCTACTTTCAGCTTAGACAAATTACCGTCAAAGGGCGATCTGTTCATCAGGTTTGGAAAAGTGGCCGTAATGGCAGAGGTAAAGGTAAATGGAAAATATGCAGGTGGCGTTTGGACGGTACCGTACCGCCTGAACATCTCAAAATATGTAAAAAAAGGAGAAAATATCCTGGAAGTGGAAGTGGTTAACCTTTGGCGGAACCGTTTGATAAAAGACAAATCGCTTCCGAAAGCAAAAAGACTGACCTGGACCTCCACAGAACACGATGATATTAAACCGGACGAACAACCGCCCTCATCCGGATTGATCGGGCCGGTAAGTATTGAGTTGTTGAAATAAAAATTTACTATTGTGAAGAAATTACTGTTTTTGAGAATAACCCTGGACCGAAAAACATACAAAAAGCCAGCTTTTCGTATGAAAGAAATTATACTATACCTGGTGATCGTATTGTCATCTTCAACCTGGTTGTCAGCACAAAATAAAGTTACAGATAAGGACCTGAGCCCGATGAACCGGGTGAAGATGGATATGTATGTGAATCTCTCCAATGATGTGCAGGGACCGGTGTTCAATATCCTGATCATCGGCAACAGCATTACATTGCATGGCAGGGCCGAAAATATAGGCTGGTACACTGAGTGTGGCATGGCTGCATCAAGCCCGGAAAGAGATTATGTCCATATACTGTTCAGAAAAATAGAAGGGCTTATGCCGGATCGTAAGATCAACATGCGTTTGTCCAATGCAGCTGTTTTTGAGAGAGATATTAAAAATTACGATTTTGGTAATATAGATAAGATCAAACAAGGATATAAGCCCGATCTGATCATTTTTCAGTTGAGCGAGAATGTGCCCTCGGGAACAGATATGAAGCTGTTCGAAGCAAAATATTCGGAATTTATTAATAGATTTAAGAAAGGGAATAACACTATAACTCTTTGTACAACCCCGTTTTTCCCGGTTGCCGAACGCAGTGTGGCCATACGTAAGGTGGCACTGAACACGAACAGTTTCCTGATCGATCTGTCAAGCCTGGTGTTGCTCGATAAAAAAAATCAGGCAAAGAACGACCCGACTTCCCCTTTGGATAAAAGCAAATGGAAAGTAGAAGGCATAGGTATCCATCCCGGGGACTATGGCATGGAGAACATTGCAGAAACTATGTTTGTTGCTGTAAAAGCGATCATAAATTGTACTGATAAGCACAAAATTGGAGTAAAATAAGTATTGAAATAAATGGGTTACAAAATGAAGAAAAATGTATTCTTTCTAACGATCTCAGTTTTCCTTTTTTCCACGATTACAACAGTTGCACAAAAAATAAACATCGGGAAAACAGAGTTGATCTATACGGATGATGAAATACCGATCCGTTACGACGGTTCCTTATCCACCATCAAAAGATGGGATGGGCAAATGTATTTTTTTCATTCTTTCGGTTGTCGTTTTGCCCCCGGAGAAAAACGCAGAAGCCGTCATTCGTGGTATAAAGGGACGCCTTCAGATCCTTTAAAAACACACGTTATGAGCAAGACCGATGACGAACTCTGGGATTACAACGGATGGTACAAAGATGCCGGCGCCGAAGGAACCTGGATACTTGGCATGTTTAAAGCAAAGAACGGCAATCTGCTGGCGATCACACACTCCGAGGTGTCGGTTTCGGCAGATAAACAAGGGGACAATGATCTGGTTTATGCCATTGGTTTAGGTTACTCCACGGATAACGGACAAAACTGGAAGTATTGCGGTGAGATCGCCCGGGCTGCCAATCCGCATACAAATGTAGGGGGAGGAGCATATATCATCAAAGGCGATTATATTTACGTCTATTTCAATGATGCCGAAAAAGATGGTACTGGATCCCGCCGGCCCACGGTAGTCCGTGCCGAACTGAAAAAAGTGCTGGCGGATGCTGCAAAAGGAAAAGTGGGGAAATGGTTCAAATATAAAGACGGGAAATGGAAGACCCCGGGATTGTCAGATACTGCAGGAGATCCCATCTTCAGGGTGGAGCTGGACAGTGAAGATCTGCATGCTGATGCGGCTTATTGTACCGTATTGGGAAAATACCTGTTGACCGTTCAAACCGGTGCGATCGGGAAATTACTTCTCTATTCATCTGTCAATGGGATAAAGTGGAAGAAGGAAGCAGTATTGGATGTTGCGAATGGAAAGGATGAAATGCAACCCTATTCAACTTTTGTGGACTTCAACGGACCCTCCGACGACTGCCACATTGTGGATGGGGATTTTTACATCTATTTTCCCAGAAAGAAAATAACAAACCAGGATCATGATTATATGTACAGGGTACATGTTAGCATCGAATAATTTTAATATCGTTGCCCGCCTGCCTGTTCATGCACAGGAATACGTGGTGGATCCCGAAACAGGGAAATGGTATGTCACCGCCTGCGGCTGGGCCGGTTATGATAGACCCATTCCGGGCGCTGTGGCTATTGCAGAACTGGAATGGGAGAAAGAACCTGGAAATACTAATTTTACAACATCCCCTAAATAATTTGGACGTATGACAAGGATAACATGGTTAATACTTTTGGTAACAGGAATTCTCATCTTTCAGGGTTGTAAAAAAGAACCGCCACTGGATGAAAATAAGAAATATGCCAAATCCATAAACAAGCCTGAATTGACCGTTTATGAAGCACCTGTCGGGGCCCCGAAGAATTTTACCTACTCAGTGTTAGTGAGATATGAAGGAGGTGACTGGATAGATCTGCATGAATACGATGCAGGCGTGGATGGCGGGTTTGGGACGGCTCCGCTTGGT
>CAYLJE010000206.1:0-3589 GCA_964383915.1 uncultured Rikenellaceae bacterium | reverse complement strand
ATAACCGACAAATAAGTTGCCTGGCAGGTGCCAGGCATCAGAATGGGCCGACAGCTCAATATTGTGTTCCCAATCCTTTTGGCTCAGGGCAACTCTGCTACAATCTTCCCTCCTCCTGGGGATATGGCTCTTCCTACGGGTACCTGCGGAAAATTGTTGTGGTTGCATCAACCGGTTTGTTGCAGAAGGGAGACCCTGTAGATATCAAAGCGAGTCTTACTTCCCGGGGAGTCATCGTAGGAGATGGGACGGGTTCAGGCATGGGCGTGCTTATGCTAAACAAGTTCTCCGAAACACCCTGGAACCAGTGGGGAATGGGAAGGGAGTATCTCCGCTGGGGGGATATTGAGGATATTATGGGAACGCCTCAATTTGTGACCAATATGCTGGGTAATCTCTTTATTAGCTTAAACGAAATCAGGGATACCACGGCGACAGTTTCTATTGGTGATACCATTGTTGTGGAGGTAGCCTATAACAATAAAATAGAACTTGACAATCCCAGGGGCGTAGGTGAAGCTGAAGGTTGGAATGGAGAAAAACCGGTAAGTTTGATTAATAACATAAACTTTGTCAGAACCGATTCAGTTAGGAATCAGGTAAAAAATTACGGCAATCACTTGTCATACGACTTAATAAGCCTTACAACTGGTGCTATACTTGAACCTTTAACGCCTGACGGTCCAAATCTGGACACCGATAATGATGGGGTAACCGATGTTCAGGAAAAAGGACCCAATGGGAATAATGCCGGTTATGATGGAAATTCGGACGGCATACCAGACTATCAGCAAGATACTGTTGTTTCCATGCATTCTTATGATGGAAAGGGTTATGTCTCCCTGGTTATTCCGGGCAGCACAGCGTTTTCATCAATTAAGGTGGCAGGTAATCCCTCACCAACAGATGCCCCGGACAGCACTGATTTTCCCTTTGGATTTTTTGAATTTTCAATTGATGGTCTTGATCCGGGTGACTCAGTTACAGTTTCACTTATCTTACATAATGGAGTACCTGTTGACAGTTATTATAAATATGGTCTAACACCGGATAGTCTGACACCTCATTGGTATGAATTTATGTATGATGGTCAAACCGGCGCGGAAATAAACCAAAATATAATTACCTTACATTTTGTTGATGGCTTAAGAGGGGATGAAGATATAACAGTGAATGGCTCTGTTATTGAGCCTGGCGGTCCCGCATCCCTTCCGGTTTTGAGACCTGAAATTTATGTTACACCGCATACTCTTGATTTTGTTATCCGGGCAGTGGATGATACCTCAGAAGCCAAGCAAGTTATTATTCAAAACCAGGGTGATACAATTCTGCATATTAATGACATTTCAGTGGTCTGGAGGGATTCGATACATTTTACAATTACACAAAACACTTGTGGTGACCTGAACCCTGACGACACTTGTTCTGTGAATGTGGTTTTCAACCCCCAGTCCCCTGGTGATAAAGAAGCTTTGCTCTGGATTGAATCAAATGATCCTTTCAATCCGACTGAAGCTGTAATACTTAAAGGAGAAGGATTGGCATCCATGATATGGGATTACGGTTCGCTTGCGTTTGGAAATGTCTCTGTGGGCGACTCTGCTATTAGTGTTTATACTATAAAAAACAGAGGAAATACGAACCTGGAAATTCAATCGGTTGTCATTCAGGGGGATGATGATGCTGACTTTTATTACTCGAACCTTCCCGCTACACCTTTTAACATTGCGAAAAATGATTCTGTCAGGTTCAACTTCATTTTTAAACCAGGCTCTGTAGGAGATAAAACTTCAACCCTCAGAATATTTACAAACGACCTTGACCTGACCAGAACATTGACCGGAACGGGAGTTATTGCTTCCTATACAATTGAAGGAGAGGTGGTGACTGATAATAATACCCCGGTCAATGAAGGGACCATTTTTGTTTATAACCTCCATGAAGATAGTTCTTTACACCTGTCGTGGAAACCTCTGGAGGGTTCTAACGCGTTCACATTTAACATACCATCGGGTACTGTAACCCTGAGGTTCGACCCGGATACTGCTCAATATCCGGGATATTTAAGGACTTATCTTGGGAATAAACCGCTCTATTCGGAAGCAGACTTTTTTACCCTCAACAAGGACACATCCGGTCTTAAGATCACCTTGATCCCGGTGCCACCTGAACCAGGGGGAAACAGTGATGTGTCGGGAATTTTTGTGGAGGAAAATGAAAAATCCGGCAGTACACTAAGTTATCAGCAATACAACGGCAACGGAACCCCTGTAAAAAATGTATCCGTATTTCTGGTGAATCCGGATGGGAATCTGTTGGCCTGCGATGTGACAGACGCCGCCGGGGCATTTGATTTCAAGAACATCCCAACCGGTCATTATGGATTTCAGGCCGATTATGTGGGATTCTTTATGGATGATGCAAACGACAGCCTTATTATCTCTGGTGACAACCAGAAATATTATATTTCAGCCGTTGCACGCAATGATACCATCTCCATTACGATCTCAGATATTACCGGTGTTCATGGCCCGGATGCCGGTCAGTTCATAAAGATTTATCCAAACCCGGTCCGGGACGAGCTGATGATTCAATTCGCGGGCACTCCAAATCAGGAAAAATTGTTCGTTAAAGTTCTTGATATCAACGGAAAGATACTTAAGCAGGAACAATTAACCCGGGTGGAGGGTGCTTCTGTTTCCCGGATAAAAATTAATGATCTTCCGAATGGAATCTATTTTATTTCAATAACAGGGAATCATTGCAACTATAAAGCAAAGTTTGTAAAAATAAAATAATCAAAATTTTGTAAATGCTTAAAAAAAACTCATGAAAACAAAACATTTATTATTAGCAGCATTGTTGATGCTTATGCCGGGACTCACTTTCAGCCAGGTTAAAGTGCCGGTAAAAAAGAAAGTAGTTAACAAAACCAACGAAGAAGCCAATCAAACCGTTGATAAAAAAATAGATGAAGGCTTTAATAAGATCAAGGGCCTTTTCGGGAAGAAGAAAAAGAAAACCAAAAGTTCCAAAACTCAACCTGCTCAGCAGGGGACAAAACCGGCACAAAACCAGACTCAGGGGAAAAACCAGCCTGCCATGGTCCCGGAAGTGCTTATAAATATCCTTCTATTATGAAAAACAAGGAGAAAGCCATTGCAAAAGGACTGATTATCCCCGACGAGAAAGTGTGTAGAAAATGTCATAATAAGGAAAGTCCTAATTTCAAAGGATTTGATTTTAAAACATATGCTGCGAAAATTGCGCACCCTATACCAAAGGCAAAATAGATTATTGTAGATTAGATAACTATTTTAGAAGCCCCCTGGTACGTCTTATATATAAGTTATCGGTAAGATTTTGGAGAAATAAAAGGTTTTTGATGATATGACAGAGAATAAACCAAAACTTTTAGACCAAGTAAGACAAGTTATTCGAGTTAAACATTATAGCTTAAGAACTGAAGAATCTTACATTAATTGGATTAAAAGATTTATATTTTTTCATAACAAAAAGCATCCTATTGAAATGGGAGATAAAGATCGTACTACTATGTTGCCTCAGAAAATCGTTCAACCTTTAAAAG
>CAYLJE010000205.1:0-3600 GCA_964383915.1 uncultured Rikenellaceae bacterium | reverse complement strand
TTCTTCCTGTCTTCCATGGCGGCATCTGAGCGTTTATCATCGGCCCGGGCCCCTCTTTCGGTTGTTCTTGTCACTGCCACTTCACGGATAATATCTTCCACAGTGTTGGCTTCGGACAGGGCGAGGCCTGTATTGGTAATATCCCCGATGGTCCGGCAACGCACCCTCTTTTTTTCGATCTTTTCTCCTCTTTTCAGTTCCATAAAAGGAGCATTAGCCAACCAGACTCCATCACGGTAAAAAACTTCCCGTTCGTGCGTAAAATAAAGACGGGGTATTTCAATATTTTCCATATAAATATATTGCCACACATCCATCTCCGTCCAGTTGCTCAGGGGAAAAACGCGGAAATGTTCACCCATTTTTTTTCTTCCGTTAAACAGGTTCCACAGCTCGGGGCGCTGATTTTTCGGATCCCATTGACCAAACACATCCCTGTGTGAAAAGAATCGCTCTTTAGCCCGGGCCTTTTCCTCATCGCGTCTTCCTCCGCCCATGGCAGCATCGAATTTCAGTTCTTCGATGGCATCCAACAGGGTCGCTGTTTGCAAGATATTGCGACTGGCTCCAGGTCCGGTTTCCTCCACTACTTTGCCCTGATCAATGGTATCCTGTACATATCTGACAATACATTTGGCTCCTGTCTTGTCCATCAACCGGTCCCTGAATTCCAGGGTTTCAGGAAAATTATGTCCGGTATCAATATGCATTAATGGAAATGGCGCTTTTGCCGGCCAAAAAGCTTTCCTGGCCAGATAAAACATAACAATAGAATCTTTACCTCCCGAGAACAACAAAACCGGGTTCTCAAACTGTGCTGCTACCTCACGAATCACATAAATAGATTCTGATTCCAGCTCACGCAAATGATTCAAATGATATCCATTCATAGGTATCTGTTTATAAGATGAGGCAAAATTAACACTTTATCTGTAAACTAAAAGCAGCACAAGGACCTTCAATAAAAAGAGAAGGCCCATTAACCGTTAACGTTGTATGTTCGCGATATAATGGGGGAAAACGGGAAAAAGTTAGTTCCCAGATACAATAATTTATTGATAGCGTTATGTATAAATCGTCCTGTCTTCCAGTTTCTTCCGGGTTTGGATAAAGTATCAAAGGCTGTAAATATAGTTTACAAGCCTGCATTAAAAACGAATAAAAACTGTGAAGAAAGTCCATTATGAGATTATTAACATTAAAAAATTCAGAAACAAAATGTAGGGATCGATATTTTAAAAACAGAGTTTGCCGTATATTGGCAATAAGCCTAAAAGAAAACTCTCCTTAGACTCTATTTTGACGTACGAATAAATTATATTTGCACGTAAATAAATTTTATTAAAATGGAAACAAAATTGACACTAAGATTAAATGACCAGGTAATTAAAAGGGCGAAGATCTATGCCAGGCATCAGAGAATCAGTCTGTCAAAAATGATTGAATCATATCTTGACAGTCTGACTAGCAAAAAAGAAGACGACCAAAAAAAAGCTATTACGCCCCTTGTAGAAAGTCTGAGTGGAGTAATAGACCTACCAACCGACTTTGACTTTAAAAAAGAATATACCAACTATTTAATTGAAAAATATAAATGAAAGAACTTTTTATTGATACCAACATCGTCATAGACTTATTATCACGCAGAGAACCTTTTTATGATGAATCAGCAACTCTTTTTTCGTTAGCAGACCAGAAAATAATTGTAATTAACATTTCTTCACTGACTGTTGCAAATACAAACTATACTTTGCTACGGCAAATCAGTTCCAAGAAAGCAAAAGGGATACTAAGAAAACTTAGACTCATAGTAAATATTTTACCCCTTAATGACAAAGTAATCGGGCTGGCACTAAATGACGACTCATTTTCTGACTTTGAAGACGGACTTCAATATTTTACGGCAATTGAGAATAATCAGGACGCAATAATAACACGAAACTTGAAGGATTTCAAAGCATCGAAATTACCAGTAATGACAGCAAGACAATTTTTAGAAACAATAAAATAATGAGGTTTATTGCCAACACACACTAAACTTCATACCGCAAATTATTGTATGTAAGATGGTTAAGCAATATAATGCAATATGTTGATAAATTGAAAAATACATTAAATAACTGCGGCACGCAGCATAGCGCAAACCGTTTTATGGTACTCGCCAGCAATCTGTAAGAAAAGATAAAAGTTACCAGAACATTTCCTAATACCACAGCTGGTATTAAGGAGTTTTCGAAACAGGTAGAAAGAAAACGGGATAAATATCCGGCGTTGCATTTTACGATGGAAGCTACAGGAGTATATCATGAAAACATGGTTTACTACCTGGAAAAACAGGGAGAGATTGTGCACATTGTATTGCCAAGTCGTGCCAGAAGATACGTTGCAAGTCTCAAATCAAAATCCAAGACGGATAAGATTGACTCAAAAATACTGGGCCAGATGGAACCGGAGAGAGCTTTGGAACAATGGAAACCCATCACAGTCGCACTTTCAGTATATTGAAAGAACTCACCAGGGAAGGCAGTGCTTTGATGAACTACCCCGCCGTGCTCCGTCGCTAAGGTCTCCGCCATAGGCTATGGCCGTCGGCGGAAGCTTTGGCGCAAGCGACAAGCAGTGCCTCAAAGGATTAGATATCTGTTCGCCTCAAGAGGCGGAGTATTACACTCATTTATCCCGATAGCGTAGCGTATCGGGATTCAACTTAAAACTTTTACTTCGCTATCGCTTGCAAAAATTTAGTTTCACGAATAAATTTGGATTTTAACACAGTATCTAGGTAGTATTCATATATTTATCATACCTATAGAAGCCTGTTTTTGTTACGGTTGTTTCACTATTTGGACAGCACTGGTTTTGTCAGGTTTACTAAAATCGGTTGACCAGTACATTTCAAAGTTCAGATGAATGGAATCAGTACAGCCGCACCAGGACCCGGAGCCTCCGGTCCAGTAATGGTTTTCTCCCGGCAGGGTTTCCCCCCAATATTCATTTTCAATGATGATTTTGCCATCGGACAGGTTAACATGTAACAACACATCTCCTTCATTTCCCTGTTCTGCCACAAACCTTTCACCCCGGGCAATAAATAGCTTAGACAGGAAAGGCGGGACATAAATACCCCCTGCGGCATTGGTATCTGCCACTGCCTTTACACGAAGCACATGATCCCCATCCTCCGGATTATGGACAAGGGATAAAGTAAGTGTCGTATCACAGTCTCCCGTTTCCACACCGGTCCATGTTCCGGTAAAATCATCTATGTTCCAGGAACAGAACTTCTTCAAAGTAACCTTCAGGGAGTCAGGCGCGGATTTCAAACCGGAAACCGATGTTTCCACACAGATGAGGTAAGCAGAGGTATCCACTTCGGAGGAATGCCATGTTACCATCACTTTGTTCGGATAAGCAGTATCGGGAACTTGAATAGTAGCCTGATAGCCTTCGGGCGTAAAAGTATATTTTGATCCGGCGCGGTAGGCCACTTCATATTCCAATGGCTCCATCCCCGAGGCTGTAACAACCGCAGGCCCTCTGAAATCCATGACTTCCGGGATAATCACTTCCGGTGGTTTCGCATCTTTCTTTTTTTTACAT
>CAYLJE010000204.1:0-3600 GCA_964383915.1 uncultured Rikenellaceae bacterium | reverse complement strand
GTAGGATCATAGATATTAAGAAACAAAAATAATATTTTATTTGTAATTACTCACAAAGGAAGATTGGATTACCCGGAGTGCCCCGCGTGCTAAAATTCCCCGAAAGCCAGGAGCAGGCTTTACTTAACCAGGGGACAAGGAATGTCAGGACTTTTAATTTTTCCCAATGGAAGTAAAGATAGCAGGCATTCGCTTGCAATACGATCGCCGCCTTCGTTTTTTTATCCATTTTTAATAACTTTAGGCACTACAAAATTCAGTTTACTTCAGACACGAATAATTTATCCATTATTTTTTACCGTTTAACAACGCCGGTCTATCTTAATTATATGAAACATCCTTATCAATCTGTTTTTTTCGATCTGGACAACACTTTATGGGATTTCAGAAGCAATTCACGAAAAGCCTTTCATATCCTTTACAAAAAATATCACCTGGCAGAAAAAGGAATCTCATTTGACCGGTTTGACAGGGTTTATCACCATTTTAATGATCAGCTCTGGGAAGCTTACCGGGAGAGCCAGGTGGATAAAGAAACTCTCAGATGGAAAAGATTTTACCTTACCTTGGCGGATATGGGTATCCCGGACAAAGAAATGGCTTATTTACTGGACAACGATTATATTGAAATCAGTAAAACAATGACAGGCCTGGTGGAAGGAGCCTTGGATATCCTGGACTATCTTAAGCCCACCTATCATTTATTTCTTCTGACAAACGGATTCAACGAGGTACAGTTTTCAAAAATCCGTAACAGCGGACTGGAAAGCTATTTTGAAAAGACTATCACATCCGAGATGGCCGGGGTACTCAAACCCCATCCTGGTTTTTTCGAATACGCACTTAAAGAAACCTCATCCGAACCCAAAGGATCCCTTATGATTGGAGATAACCCGGAAACAGATATACGGGGAGCTGCTGCTGCCGGCATTGATACAGTGTTATACAATCCATCTGCAACATCCTGCGCCTGCTATCCGGTTTACGAGATTAATAATCTCAACGAGCTCAGGAACATATTATAGAAAACAATCAGAACGGTGGTTTACTCTTATAAAAGCCAGGTGCCCCAGGCAGGTCAACATCATTATTCATCCTGGAACCAAGGGTCATGGTAGCAGGATGGCCTTCATCCTCTTCTCCCAGCATCGTATCATAATCATCCATGTCCGTAAATTTTGCCGTTTCATCCCAGAAACGGAGTTTAATATCTCCGACAGGTCCGTTCCGGTGCTTAGCCAGGATCACTTCTGCAATACCTTTGGTTGACAGACCTTCTTCATCTACTGTGATGTTATACTTCTCGGGACGATGAATAAACAAAACCATATCGGCATCCTGTTCAATAGCCCCTGATTCGCGCAAGTCAGACAGCTGGGGACGTTTGTTTCCCGAACGCAGTTCTACCGAACGGTTCAACTGGCTGAGGGCAATGATTGGCACATCCAGCTCTTTGGCTACCGTTTTCAGAGTACGTGAAATAGTACTTACTTCCTGCTCACGATTTCCCTTGGCCTCTACAGGTGCTGACATTAACTGTAAATAATCAACAATAATCAATTCCACGCCATATTGCATTTTTAAACGCCTGCATTTGGCCCGGAATTCAAACAACGAGATAGCCGGCGTATCATCAATATAGAGAGGAGCTTCAATCAGACCCTTGATTTTTTCTTCCAGTTGTTTCCATTCTTCATCTGATAGTTTGCCATTACGTACTTTGCTGACAGGTAACTGCGTCTCACTCACAATCAACCGGTTCACCAACTGTAGAGAGGACATCTCAAGAGAAAAAACAGCCACGGGACGTTCGTGCTCGATGGTAATATTCCGCGCCATCGATAAGGCAAAAGCCGTTTTACCCATTGAAGGACGGGCAGCAATAATCACCAGATCCGACTTCTGCCATCCCGAAGTCAACCGGTCCAGTTTGGTAAAGCCGGAAGGGACACCACTAAGGCTGTCTTCTCTTTTAGCAGCCTCCTGAATCTGTTCTATAGCTTTATGTAACAACACATTAACCTTTAACGTCTCTCTTTTAATATAACCTTCGGCAATCTGAAATAACTCCTGCTCTGAATAATCCAACAGATCATCCACATCAATACTGTCATCAAAAGAACGCTTCTGTATCTCGGTAGATACACGGATCAACTCGCGCTGAATAAATTTCTGGGCAATGATCCGGGCATGAAACTCAACGTGGGCAGATGATACAATTCGGCTGGTCAGTTGCGATAAATAATAAGCACCCCCTACCTCTTCAAGCTGATTCCTTTTCTTCAGTTCTTCCTTTACTGTAAGTATATCAATGGGTTTCTGCTGAACAGATAACTCCACGATGGCAGCATAGATTTTTTGATGATTTTCTTTATAAAAACTTTCAGGGATCAAAATATCCAATACCGACAAAATCGCATCTTTCTCCAGCATAACGGCACCCAGAACAGCCTCCTCCAATTCAATAGCCTGTGGAGGCAACTTCCCCATTTCTACTGAAACAGACTGTATTCCATTACTTTTTCTTCTTTGTTCTTTAACAACCATATTGATTTTTTTCTATTGATCAAAATTACGAAATGATCCTGAGTAAGCCTACTGTTTTATCTTTACTTTTACACAAAAAATGTTCAAAAAATAAATATATCTGTTGATAAATACTTCCCGATCACTTATGATTTGCTTATCTTTATTCCGGAAAATTTTTGTTGATGATTCTTTTCCCCAATGCCAAGATTAATTTGGGTCTGCGCATTTTACACAGACGCAAGGATGGTTATCACGACCTGGAGACTATTTTTTATCCTGTTGGCTGGTGTGATATTCTTGAGATTATGCCGATCCGGGAACGCAAAAAAATACGGTTGACATGCAGCGGCTTGTCTTTGCCAGGTTCTGCCCGGGACAATCTGGTGTACAAAGCGGCTTCCCTGATACAGGATCGGTTTACCCTTCCGGGGTTAAGGATCCATCTGCACAAACAAATCCCTGCCGGTGCAGGTTTGGGAGGAGGTTCTTCCGATGCTGCCTTCACGCTGAGGGCTCTCAATCAGGTTTATTCCCTGCACCTTCCCCAAGAGGAAATAGAGTCCATGGCATTAAAACTGGGCAGCGACTGTCCTTTTTTCCTTCACAATAAGCCAGCTCTGGCTACCCACCAAGGGGAAAATTTAACCCCGTTGAATTTGTCTTTAAAAGGAAAATATATTCTGATCATTTATCCGGGATTTGAAGTAAACACAGGTAAAATGTTCCGGACCGTCCGGCCCTCGGAAGAGGGACTTTCCCTGCGACAGGCTGTTGCGTTGCCCTCTTCTGAATGGCAAAAACATATTATCAACCACTTCGAAAATATTCTCGCCGGCGAGTTCCCGGCCATTCCCGCCTTACTTCAGCTCCTGCATCACCAGGGGGCATGGTATGCTTCCGTTTCCGGAAGCGGGTCATCTGTCTATGGACTATTCACATCTCCCCCTCCACGGATGCAGCTCCCTGCGGGTTATATTACATGGAGCGGACAACTATAGGGGACTTCTAATAATTACTGAGTTCGGTCTAAAAAGGTTCTTTGTTGCCAACCTCTGCGTTGTCAGGAATTTT
>CAYLJE010000203.1:0-3612 GCA_964383915.1 uncultured Rikenellaceae bacterium | reverse complement strand
TATTAATTTTTCGATCCTTTTTAATATTTTTTTATCGCCTTCGATCTGGTACCAGGCAACCAAAGCATGTAAAGCTCTCGCCTGATCCCAGATGTAGGCCCCGGCTTTTCCTCCGGATGAAGCCAGGTGGTAGCTATCATAGCGTGACTGCGGTCGGTACAGTAACCCATCAGTGGAATCAAGAAAAGAACACATAAATTTTCTCAATCCCATTTCTACTTCCTGCCCGGAACTTTCACCAGTCATCTGTCGGATATAAATAATAGCCTCCACAAAGCGGCTGCTCACATCGCCAAAATCCCACTCACTATGTTCCAGATAGGGCGGGTCCGCTTCCAGGTTAGAGATAAAATAAGGCTGAAACTTTGCTTCACGGTCCGGGTTCTGGATGAAATAGTTTAACGCTGCACTGGCACGTTCAGACAGGTCTAATGTTTTGGGGACCTGGGGTATATATGTATCTTGCAAAACAGACAATAAACCTAAATAATTATCAACAAGAAAACCTTCATATCCCCAACATTCACCATTCCAGGTTTTCCAGTCCTTCGTCATGCCATTATCACATTTCCCTTGAAAATTGCCTTCGTCAATACTTTTCAATAATGGGAACAAGAGCATTTCTGCATCTTTCTTACGTCCTAACTTGAACAAGGCACGTATTGTAAAATATTCAAAACAAGCAGACGCCCCTCCATTTTCATAAATCTGGAAACCATCATTCAATTCGTCTGATGTATTGCATCCAAATCGCCGTACATGATGAGTATAATCTCCTCTTTTAATTGGCAACAAATTCCCGGGAAGCCCCAATTCGAAATTGGTAAAACCCACTTTTTTCATCTTTTTGAGCATAATATCCATTATTTTATTTCCCTCTTGCTTTTCAACAAGATCATAACAAATGGCGATAGAATTGACAAAGGTGAAATAATAATCATGCAATTGACCATCAGCGCTTTTCCATCCGGCCAACACACCCGTTTGAGGATTGTAAAAAGTTTTGTAATAATTCTTTTTTAATTTTTTGGCGAAATTTTTATAATATTTAGCCTTACCGGGTTTGCCTGTTATTGTGCATAGTTCTGAAAACATTGAAAGTGCTTTATATGCCAATGCATTTGAATATGCATCCTTGTGTCCAAAACCAATTGTATCCCACCAATTAGCAGGTCTTGTGTCTGGTGAACCCGACCAACTGTTTGTATTTCCACTAAAACCATATTCAATCAAGCCATCATTATCGGTATCGTTTTGTATGATGCCATCGGCCCATTTAATTAATTTATCAATATTTTTGTACAGCCATTCATTATTTTTTGTCCCATTATAATAATTACTTGCAGCGATCACTAATGAAGGCAAGGAGTCAAGAGACCCTGAAGGCGTTCCCCAATGGGTAGATGGAGCTCCCAGGTCATCATAAGAATATCCGGTCAGGCCATAAGCTTTTGCACCGGCCAAAAATCGATCTAAGGACATTCTGACCAGGTCTAATGCTGTCAGACCTTTTGCAAGCTCCGGAGTATGAAGGGCTAGTTCAGAATATTCATATTGACAGAAAGCACAGGTGTCACTGGAGGAATTGTTAGCCAGTACCATTAATGTAGGATTGACCTGGAAAATATTGATAAAATCTCTTTTAAATGCATTATAGCGCGGGTCGTTTTCAACTTTCTCAATTTTGGGGTATATAGAAACAACATTAAAATGGTATTCAATAGATTCCAACTCTTGATCTGCAGGAGGGAGGGAAAGCTGTACATAGGGTATCGGCGTATGTAATCTTTTTGCATCATAATCAAGTTGTTTTACCTTCTCTGATGTAATTCGTAAAGTACCCATGCCAGGAAGGTGAAGAATACAAGGCGTATTAATTTTCTGTAGTTCAGGGATAATTCCAAGGCATGTCACATGGTTTATAACTTGATTAAAGAGAATTACCCAGGGTGTGTTATTTTTAATAAAATTCGATTTTAGTATAAAACCCTTTTCTTTTGGAATAAACTGCCAGGCTGGTGTGGAACTTTCCTTTAAATAATAATTTACTTCTCTTGCATTACTTTTTAATGTAAAGGTAATATAGTGAGTTTTTTCAATAATGAGTGGATTTACATTCAGCCTTGATTTCCCCAATGAATCTATGGAAAAATAGCTGAATCCGGGATAATCCCGGATGAGAGAAATCTTGAGAAATCCGGATTCAAAATCAGACTTCCCGAAATCAAAAGTACGCTTAAATGGATTCCATTGAAGGAACACCCCGGCAATTGCCATTTTTTTTATTGCATCTCTGCGCTTGATTTTCATAATAACTCTCCTTCGTTAACTTTTTTTTGATTGTGTATTTAAATTTCATATCCTATTTTCTAAGGTCTTTTGAAGTAGCAAGAGCGATAACTCTCCCCTCATTACCAACGGCACAATAAAAATGATATACAATGCCGTCATATTTAATGACCCATGGCTTGTGAGCGTATTTCTCATCGTATGGTTCTGAGGGCTCGACGAGAGGCACACCTGTCCATTTGGTCCAGTTTACCAGGTCATAAGAACAGGCAAAAGTGTCAAAAGCATTGGGCTTCCAAAAAGCACCAAAGTAAAACATCACCCAGACATCACCAATACGGGTAATTTGTGGATCACCAGAGATTCCTATGTGGTTGTCTATAACCGGCTCTTTGCCGAATCGTTTCCAGTGAATCATATCTTTGGAGACAGCCATGCCTATTCTTTCCGTATTTTCATTTTTACCATTATAGTACATTACAAAAGGATAACCAAGGATTTCTTCCTTATCCCAGATAATATTACTTTTGTAAAGTGTAGTTTTTTCAAACTCTCGTACATGCGGTTGATTGCATTGGAGAACAGGGTTTTCCTTCACCCGATTCCATTCAATTGCTTTGTTGGGCGTTGTTGTCCAAGCAATTCCAATGGAGAGAGGATCTGTTTCATATCCTTTTAAAGCACCCCCAAGATAGGAGAGCCAATATTTTTGATCATATTGCTGCAAACGGTTACTACCTCCCCAATGAGGGTCTTGTAATGAAATATATCCGGCGACTTGATTACAATCCCAGGTATTTTTCTTAAATTCTAATATCTTGCCCATGGGGTTCCACTGTAAGAGATTATGGCTTTCTGCGATAGCCGTCTCATATCCATTGCCATTAAAAATAATATAAATCATGTACCATTTGTCGTTGTACCGAAAGACGCTTGGACAATCTAATTTTTTGCCGTCTTTTCCTTTTAGAACAACACCGTATTTGTATGGCGTTCTAATTTCAGCATATATTCGTTGCATCGTCTTTTGGGACACCGTTTTTTTCCGGAAACCGAAAACGTCATTATTTTGACTATGAATTTTTCTTGTTTGAATCATAAAAACAAAAATGCTTAGCAATAAAACTGAAAAAGAAGTATGTTTTAGATGTCTGAAATTCATTTTTATACTCTTTTGTCCAATCTGGAAAATTACATCATTTGCCCAAAGTTACTTTTATCCTGAATGCTTCTCCTCCCGGGAGGTTGAGATACCCTCGTTTCGCATCAAAGTTTGTCCAATCTTTGCCATTGACAATCACTTTTTTGATCTCTATATTTTTG
>CAYLJE010000202.1:0-3680 GCA_964383915.1 uncultured Rikenellaceae bacterium | reverse complement strand
GGGTATTGTATCAAAACCAGCGGGCCAAAGCCAACGACCGCAGTGAGCCCTGGGAATTTACTCCCAATTTGGATAAACTGGCCCGTCAGGGAGCCGTTCTCACTGATCAGTATTGTGCAGCTCCGGTATGTGCCCCTTCCCGTGCCTCTATTTTGTCAGGGCGCAGCCAGGGACATACCGATGTGCGGGACAACCAGTTTGATAAGGCACTGGAAGATAACTACACGCTGGCCTCCGTTCTCAAAACGGCAGGTTATTCCACAGCAGCCTTCGGCAAATGGGGCCTTCAGGGTCTGCAGGGAAATTTTACCCCTCCCGACTGGCCGGCACATCCGCTGCACAGAGGCTTCGATTATTTCCTGGGGTATATCCGTCATAAAGACGGACATGAACATTATCCCAAAGAAGGACTATATGACGGTCCCAAAGAAGTATGGAAGAACAGGACAAATATTGCTTCCGAACTGGATAAATGCTATACGGCCGACCTGTGGACCGCGGCTGCCAAAAAATGGATCATAGACCATGAAAAGGGGAAAGCATCGGGAAAGCCCTTTTTTATCTACCTGGCCTATGATACCCCCCATGCTGTTCTGGAACTGCCGGCGCAAGCTTACCCGGAAGGAGGCGGCATCAAAGGAGGACTGCAATGGACGGGAAAACCGGGACATATGATCAATACGGCCTCCGGGACTGTGGATTCATGGATATACCCCGATTATGCCCATGCCACGTATGATGATGACCACAACCCGGGGACCCCGGAAGTAGCCTGGCCAAAAGTGTACAAACGATATGCCACGGCCACCCGGCGTATCGATAATGCCGTTGGCGATATCATGCATTTGCTCAGGGACCTGAAGATTGATAAAAATACGATGATCGTCTTTTCTTCAGATAACGGGCCTTCCCGTGAATCTTACCTGCCCAGGGGATTCAAGCCAAACAACCCCTCCTTTTTCCGTAGTTTCGGCCCCTTTGACGGAATCAAACGGGATTGCTGGGAAGGAGGATTACGTATGCCCGTCCTGGCCTCGTGGCCGGGACATATCCCTGCCGGACGTACTGTCAGCCTGCCCAGTATATCCTATGACTGGCTGGCTACCTTCACGGATATGGCAGGCCTGCCGGCACCGGCAATCACTGACGGGGTATCATTGCTCCCTTCATTGACAGGACGGGGAAAACAACAGACCCCTTTGGTGTATGTTGAATATTTTCAATCGGGACACACACCGGACTATAAAGATTTTGCACCGCTACACAGGGGACGGAAACGAGGACAGATGCAGTTAATACGCTTTGGGGATTTTGTGGGCGTACGTTATAATATATTATCACAAAACGATAATTTTGAGATATATGACGTGACCAAAGACCCGCAGGAACTAAATAACCTGGCCGGAAAACCTGCATTTGCCAAGATGCAGCAACAAATGAAAACCCGGGTATTACAGGTACGTATGCCCAATTCATCTGCACCCCGGCCTTATGATGATGAGCTGGTGCCTGCCGTAGCAAGTAAAAAAACCTTACCCGGCGTTGTCTGGAAAGCTTTCAACGGCAATTTTTCCTGGGTGCCTGACGTAACAACGCTTACATCTGTTAAAAATGGATTTTCAAAATATCCCGCCGTCAATATATTGGAAAAAACAACCAATGGCGCTGTTCTCTTTTACGGGTATCTGAATATACCCAAAGACGGGGATTTTTCCTTTTTCATCCGTGCCGGCACCGGCGCTTTGCTGCGCATACATGATGCTACCGTGGTAGATGCCGGTTACGGTTATCACCCGATGACGGAACGCAACGGGAAAATCAGGCTGAAAGCAGGATTGCATCCTTTCAAGCTGTATTGTTTACAACGGGCTGCAGACAGACATGTCCTGCAACTTACCTGGAGCGGCCCGGGAATTTCCAGACAACCCATCCCTGCAAATATCTTTTGCCGCGATGTAGAAAAGAAATAAGAACATAAAAGATGTCTCTCTCATTTATTAAAAGAATAATCATGAAAAATATACGGTTACTTTCCTCATGGTTGGCATTACTGTTTTTTACTGCCTTTTTTGTAACAAACACGTCAGCACAAAAAGAACAGGATGTAAAGACCGGAAAACCCAATATTATTTTTATTATGGCAGATGATATGGGCTATGGTGAAGCCGGCTGCTACGGACAAAAGATCATCATGACACCCAATATTGACCGGATTTCCCGGGAAGGAATTCGATTCACTGATTTTTATTCGGGGCAGGCAGTCTGTGCCCCGGCGCGCTGCACCCTGATGACAGGATACCATACAGGACATGCTTACATCCGTGATAACGGACCTAAAAAAGGACCACATCCCGGAACTCCTTTCCCAAGACAAAATCCGATCCCCGATTCGGTAGTAACTGTCGCCGAATTATTGAAAACCGTGGGATATACAACAGGTTGCATTGGAAAATGGGGTCTTGGTAATACCTATACTTCGGGAGATCCTGTAAACCAGGGATTTGATTTTTTCTACGGATATAAATGCCAGATACACGCCCACAATCATTATCCTGCTTTCCCGTGGCGTAATGACTCCATTGAAAAAATTCCCGGAAATGACGGAAAATCACTCCGGGGAACTCATCACTCCCAGGATCTGTTTACAAAAGAAGCGATCCGGTTTATCAATGAAACCCAGGATAAACCTTTTTTCCTTTATCTGCCTTTTATCATACCTCATCTTTCCATACAGACCACCGATCTCTATCTGGATATGTATAAAGGCCATGTGCCGGAGACACCTTACCAACACCACGGGTACCTGAAGAATCCCTATCCGCATGCCGCCTATGCCGGAATGATCACCCAGATGGATGCAGCCATAGGTCTGATTATGGAAGCCCTGAAAGGACTGGGACTGGATCGCAATACTATGTATATTTTTTACTTCGGATAACGGACCGGCTTATAACCGTCTGGGAGGCAGTGACAGTAAGTTTTTTAATAGCACTGCCGGCCTGCGCGGAAGAAAAGGCTCCTTATATGAGGGGGGTATCCGCGAACCATTGGTGGTCCGTTGGCCCGGAAAAATAAAACCGGGCAGGGTGACGGATCTGCCATCCGCTTTCTGGGATGTTCTTCCTACGCTTTGTGACATAGCCGGAGCCAAAACACCTACAGGAATTGACGGCCTCAGCTTCCTCCCTACCCTCACTGATATGGGGAAACAACAAAAACATGAATTTCTTTATTGGGAATTTGTATCTTATGGAGATCAGGCAGCCGTACGCATGGGTGACTGGAAAATAATCCTCACCCACTTGAAAAACAAAAAGAAAAATACTACGGTTGAGTTGTATAATATGAAAACCGATCCGGATGAGACCACTAACGTGGCAGATAAATACCCGGATAAAGTAACACAGGCTATTGCAATAATGAAAAACGTACGTACACCATCAAAATTATTTCAATTTCCCGAACTTATTGAGTTCCTAAACAATTATAAAACATTTTAAAAATGAGGACGCTTGGAAAATTCATCCTGGTTTTAGGTCTTCTGGCCTTGGGTCTTTCCTACGGATGTTCAACAGCAAAAAAAACAAAGACCCCGAATAAGAAATCTGTACGGCCCAATATTTTATGGATCGTAGCGGATGATCTGGGTACCGATGTCGGTTGTTACGAAGATTCTCTGA
>CAYLJE010000201.1:0-3778 GCA_964383915.1 uncultured Rikenellaceae bacterium | reverse complement strand
TCCCACTAACTTTTTTAAGCTTTTCAGCCCTGAGCTTGGTATCGGTTGGTTTACCGTAGCCATGCTGGATCTGCCCTCCTGGTTTACCAGAGAAAGATGGAAAGGATTTCCGAAAAGATACAAGGAAGACCTGGTAGGCTTTCTTTATGCCTGGTTGTTTGTTGGAGGTCTGATATTCCTCGCCTGGGCTATTTTGCAAATTAACTAACCATGAGTAATGTCCCGAACATTACCAGATAATAAAAACAGATCTAAAAATATTTATCATGAAAAAAATCAGACAAAGATGCCTCAGGAGTAGTTTTTTGTTCTTAATACTACTAACTTTTTTTATTTCTCTCAAGCCGGGAAAGGCACAGGGGGTGATGGATCACCTTGAGTATTTAGCGCACAATATTACATATAATAATCACCCTCCGGCAACGATTGCTGAATGGGAAGCTAAAAGGGTTGAATTACGCAAGAAATTTCTGAAAATTATTAACCTGGATCCTATGCCTGAAAAAACTCCGCTAAATGTTCGGTATGTAGGTGAAAAAATTGATCTGGGCAACTGCTATTTTCAACGTGTTGTTTTTGAAAGCCGTCCAAAAATCTATGTGGCTGCCCATCTTTATATTCCTAAGAATGTGACCTTTCCCGTTCCTGCAGTCATCCATGTTCCCGGACACAGCAGAAGGGATAATAACAGGCCGCATCCTCGGACCTATGCCGCAAACGGTTTTGTGGCTATTGCCCTGCCCATGGTAGGTGAAGAAGGAAAGGTAGGAACAGGTTGGGGTAATTGCGGGGAATATGGTCCTTATGTCGGACATTTTAACTGGTTTAATACTGGTTATAATGCTATTGGACCAACGGTTTGGGATGGTATAAGAGCTGTGGATTTTCTGCTTACCTTAACCGATAGTAATGGTGTAAAATTAGTAGATAAAAATAAGATTGGTATGGCAGGTTTATCTGGTGGTTCGGCCAGAACATTGTGGACGACTATAGCCGATCCGAGGATTAGCTGTGCGGTGGTTAATGAGGGCTATTCCGCAATCGATGGATATCAGAAAGAACCGGGAGGGGTAAAAAGTACTTGTGATATTCATCTGTTTTATAACTTTTATGGTCTTCCGTATGGAGCATTATACAGTCTGATAGCCCCCAGGCCTCTTTTGGTACAATTGGGGACTAAGGACCTATTATATCCCAATCCACAGCCTGTTACGGATTATCTTGACGGCATTTATAATTTATATGATAAATCAGATCATTTCTCGGTAAAAGAATGGGATCAGGGTCATCGCTACTCATCGAATATCTGGAATGCAGAGGATGACTGGATGGATAAATGGCTAAGAAATGGAAATTCTCCCCTTACCATTTATGATGAAAAATTTGATGCAACGTTGACTTGTTTCCCAGACGGAGAACCTGAAGATATGCAAAACACAGAAGAACTTTATACTTTGCCGACACCGGTATGGACTGTTAATAATGAGAATGACTTTGACTCATTAAAGACATTTTTAATGACTAAAATGAAGGAGGAAGTTATCAAAGCGGCTTTCCGGGATGTTAATGCCAGTCTGGACGAGACAACGGTAGATAACTCCAACGGATATGTGGTAGAAAAAACGGCTTTGAAAATGGATGGGGCAACCATCGTACATAAAGGATACTTTTATTATAAGCCCGGTGAGGCACATAAAACAGTGGTTTTGATTTCCCGGACAAACATGGACAGGAATGTTCTGCAGGGATTGTATGAAAATGAGTACCTCCATAAGAATGTGAATTTATACTGTACTGAGGTTACTGGTACGGGTGCTAATCCCTGGGAAGAAGGAACAGGTTATCTGTATGATCGGTTTGCCATGCTGGTGGGGCACACCCGATCTTCTTTGCAAGTCAACGATATCATTTCTGCGGTGGATTTGATCTCTCAAAAAAAAGCAGTGAATCCTAAAAAAATATATGTTTGGGGTAAAGGAAAACTAGCGGTGCCCGTAATGTATGCTGCTGTGGCCGATAATAATATTTCCGGAGTGATTCTGGAGAATGTTCAGGATAAACATATAGGGATTACGCCAGTAAAAGAAACCCGTTGTAGTACGGCCATGTTTAATATTCTGAAATATGCCGATATTCCACAGGTTGTTTCGCTTATTTTTCCGCGTGAGATTATTTTAGCCGGAGAGCATAAAAAGGGGTTTAAGTGGACACAAAATGTATATGATCTGTTAGGCAAAAAAAATAATTTCGTGAAAACAAGTTCTGATACAGGAGAAATTTTAAAAGCAATTCATTAAGATAAATATCTCAAATTCTATAATTTATAAACATTTAGTATTTAAGCATATGAAGAAGCAAAACAGAAGAAACTTCTTGAAATTATCGGCTATGAGTGCTGGTTTCCTCGGTCTTAGTGCGGGGAAACTGTATGGTCGTGATGAACTCGGCGAACGGGCAGACCAAATTGATCAAATTCCGCAGCAACAGGGGAAGACTGTGATTGGTCTGCATGTGAATCCCATCGAACAGGTAAGGATAGGTATCATCGGCGTTGGAAACAGAGGATATGGGCATGTTCAGACGATTAATTCCCTGGCTCCAAAAGCCAAAATTGTGGCAATCTGTGATGTGAGGGAAAGCCGGGTGAAAAGAGCTTTGGATTTGTTAGAAAATTTGAATAAGAAAAAGCCGAAAGTTGCAACCTATACCGGTAGCGAGGATATTTGGAAAAAGATGGTGAAACGGGATGATATCGACTTGGTTGTGGTGGTGACTCCGCCGCCCGATCATGCTCCGATGGCCATCTATGCCATGCAACAGGGGAAGCATGTTGTCACCGAGGTGCCCCTAGCCATGACATTAGATCAGAGCTGGGAACTGGTTGATACTGCTGAGCATACCCAACGTCATTGTATGATGCTGGAAAATGTTTCATATGGTGAAGAAGAGTTGTGGATCCTGAATATGGTAAAAAATAATATATTTGGTACTCTTACCTTTGCAGAAGCAGGTTATCTCCATCATCTGCTGGAAAAATTATTTATTAGTAATCAGGATCCCAAATATCATGGTTATTACAAACAATGGCGACTCAGACTTCATGCTAAGTATCATGGGAATCTCTATCCGACACATGGTTTGGGGCCGGTGGCCAATTATATGAGTATCGGCCGTGGAGACAAATTTGAATATCTTGTATCCATGGATTCCCTGGAAGCAAGTCTGCATGAATATAGTCCGAAATCTCCGCCGGATAATGCTTTTTATGATTGGAAACATTTTACCCATGGAGACATGAACAGTTCCATGATTAGGACTCATAAGGGAAGATTGATAGTTTTGAAGCATGATGTGGTCTCTCCTCGTCCCTACAGCCGTATCAATACTTTGGCCGGGACTAAAGCCTATCATGAAGGTTATCCCAGCCGGTTGGCTCTTTATGAAGATGATCGTGGTGAAAAATGGCTCAATGAGGAAAAATATCAGGAAATGAGAAAGAAATATGAACATCCTATATGGGTGAAGATGAAGGCAGAAGCCAAAAAGAACGGAGGACACGGCGGGATCGATTACATTGAGTTCTACCGGCTGATACAAAATTTGAACAAAGGACTTCCCATGGATATGGATGTGTATGACGGAGTCAACTGGTCTGTCATTGTACCGCTTTCCCGGTTATCGATAGAACTGGGAAGTGTTCCGGTAAAATTTCCTGATTTTTTACGTGGACACTGGAAAGAAAAAAGGGAACTGGGTATTTATAAATATGTTTGATTAT
>CAYLJE010000200.1:0-3791 GCA_964383915.1 uncultured Rikenellaceae bacterium | reverse complement strand
TGAAAGGACACTCACGATTGGTAAGGAAAACCGTAGCAACCTCTTCAATGTTCCCTCCGGATATACGTTCTTTTTCTACAAAAAAAGCGTATGGTTTATTGGTATCTACATGGTTTTTGGAACCACGTCGGGAAACAATCCAATGACTATCAATCTTAAAATCCGGAAAATCACTCATACATAGCCAGGAACTCTTGCCGGTAATCTGCTTCTTTTTCAGGGAATAGTTTTTCAAAAGCACTTTCCTGGACAGCTCCCTGCTGAAACCGTCTTTTTTCAAATACGGGCATATCCATGCCGGTAATTGCTTTTACGCCGCTGGCTACCACGTCGCCTTTGAGTTGATAGAGTTTTTCGTGATCCCAACCGGTCAGGTCGATGAAGGGAATCCCTTCGGAGATCTCAATCACATTTTCCAGGGTGTAGGGGCTAAAAGCCTTAAAACCCAATGTGTCGGCAGGTGCAAAGGAACGCATGTACCCTCTGCTTAGTCCACCGGAATAGGTCAGAGAGTGTTTCCATTTTCCTACACCCCAGCCTTCATGATAGAGCATGAGGTTGTTGAGAACACTATGTATGGTTAATTCGGGATTTTCCTCAATCGGATAATCTTTCATATTTTCATCTCCTCCGTCGCCATCGAGAAGATATTTCCAATCGGGATAACGTTTCATGATCCCCTCAAGCAGGGCAATGTTTACCGTGGCATCCTGAATATCCAGAGGTTTGTAGTCTTCTACCACTTTTATGGCTTTTTTCCAGTTCAGATCAGACGATTTAACCTCAATGGGTTCGAGGAATAATTCCAGGTTTACTGCCTGAAGAAATTCCCTGGCCTGTTTCAGGTCTTCACCCTTGCCGTCTACCGTAAGGGTAAACGCTTTTAGCCGGGAGGGACTTTCCCCTAATTCCAACAAAGCATGATAGGTAAGCAGAAAAATAGATCCGCTGTCGACACCGGCAGAAAAAGTAACTCCGACAGGCCCTTCTTTTGCTTTGTATTTCAGCCATTTTTTTATTTCATCATAAACTGTTCCGATATACAGTTTTCCGATCTGATCCACAGAATAGCTTTTCAGCTTATTACGTTTGGGTGTGAAAAAACGCTGAAATTCCGGACTGGGATCAGGACAGCCCAATAATTCTATGGTTGTAATATAATGGGCCGGAGCCATACGCGTATAGGAAGGATGAAACTGATCATCCATTCCTTCCTTTTTCAGGTATTCATAGATGGTGTCAATGCGTTCGGCCAGAACCAGACAGGGACCATCCTTCAATTTGGCAATAAAAAACCGCAAAGGCATTCCTATGGATCTGGCCATACGGATGGTTTTCCCTTCTACGGCAATTAGGGCAAACTGCCCGTCAATAGTTCGTACAGCTTCGGGGTCCCCCGACTTTATCCGTTCCCGTGCTTCCTCAACACTCATGTTATAGATAACATTCTTCTGTGGATCTGTCAGATCCACAATCCGGTTAACATTTTCGTGATGAATCATTTTATAAATTTTTTTAGTTTATATCCTATTTTTTATAATTTTATTTTGGATTTAACTACAAAATTACATAACCTAGATTGAATTTCAAATAAAAGAGACATTTAAAAATATGAAAAAAAGAAATAATTAGACGCTTAATTGAACAAACTAACCAACATGTTGTTAGAGTTCAATGTTGTTTATGCCACTATTGTAATTCCATGTAATTCTCTTATTTGTTCAGTTTCTTTTGATATGTTAATTAAATGCTCGTCCATTTCCAGCAGATCATTTTTAACAACTGTACTCCACTGACTTTTAACAACAGATACCAGTGAAGGTATTTGTTTTGTCAATATGCACAAAATTGAAGAAATAGTTTTTACTCCTTTTTCTGTTAAAACATATCTAATACTACCGTTTATCTTTTCAACCATTTCTTTACCTCTAAATTTTTTTATATCATAAGAGGCATTTCTACTTGTAAAACCAGGCTTAAACCTTTGAGCCATTTCATTGGATAAATCATTACTTGTAAAGCCACCTGGTTTCATAGATAAAGCAAGCAAAATTATAGCAACTTGTCTGGTTCTGTTCTTATTAAAATCAATTCCTGCCAATCTGTTTTTACCTGTTAGTGTAGGATTAGTGATTTCCTCAAAAACTCCATCTTGAATAGTGGCGATGTGGGCATGGTCTATATTTGAAAGGAAACTTTCCATGATTGCTTCCAGTTTTTCAGTTATTTCTTCAAATGAACCAATTCCACGGTTGCACTTTAAATCTTTGGTGTTATGTACAACCACCTCTGCCCGTAAAGTACGTTCGCCTTTGTCATATAGCTTAACCGTAAGTCTGCCAAAGTGTATTTAAAAATGGTCAGGTTATAATCAGGTGTCTCGATACGTACCTCCGGTGCAGGGGCTGTGGATTTATGATTATACGGACGATTTTTCTTGCCAAATATCGTTTTCAGTCTTTTTATGTCCAGGCGACCCCTTGTAAGATCTATTATTTTTTGATAGACATCGTCCATCTGGCGTCCCCTTTTGAACAATAAATTACGGCTATACTCTATTTGGTAAATGGAAAAATTATATCTAATGCCCGTATCTTCCTGTTGTTTTTTATCCATGCTAAACCACAAACAAGAATATATCCACCTTTGACAGACCTGCTCAAATTGCCCGTTGATTTTCAAGGTGTCTGCAATTTGAGTCAGTTTTTCTCCACTATTATATGATGTGAAACAATTTTCTTCTTTTGTTACTTGAAGCTTATTATAACCTTTGTGTCGTTCTACCCATTCATGCCCATTTAGTATAACGTTGCAACTAAACGGCGGATGGGCACACATTCTGATTGTAATATGTCCCCATTCTTTATCCATTATATGAAAATAATAATGATTTACCAATGATGTTTTCTTTTTCCGACGTATATCTATAGCATCATTATCGAACCTTTTTACTTCCCATAAAAGACTTGGCGCTCGTGAAACAAAAACTGCAAAAACACCAATAAATGATTTGCCTTTAGGTAACAGCTTTTTGGCTTCTCCGTGTTTTCGTTTACCGGTCTGGAAATGAATAAATGGTATGTTTTTCTTTTTGCAAAAGGCTTGAACCCTTCGACTGAAACGACCCGCATAACGCATCATTGTTGCATCTGACATATCTTTGTCATCGCCCTCCATTACCCGGTACCAGTTTCTTACTCCTCCTGCAACAAGTAGCATTGGGCAATAAGCATTTAAAACAATACGATCAATACAATCATATGTACCTTCCAGTAGCGGTGCATAATGTTCAGTGAGAGAATCCTTTGTTTTCATGACAGAAAGTTACAAATTTGCAGGAAACTAATTCCCGCGTAGCGGCTTTTTTTCAGGCTTGTCCTGAAAAAATGTAGTATCTTATTAATAATATTCGTGTATATTTTGGCAGAAAATTATTATCAATCTGTTGTTGTATGCTTTTATAGTAAAGGGATGCAAAGGATATATTTTTTATCACTACTATCCGGTTAAATTTTAAGAACAAGCTTAAACTAAAACTTTTTTGAAAATATTTCATGTCATGTTCAAAAGGAGATTTGCATACTTCGTATGCGTAATTAAGTGGAAATTAGCTTGCTCCGCAAGCGAAATAACCCCCTCCCTCACTCCCTCCCCCTCGACGAGGGGGAGGGACGGGGTGGGGATTAAATAAAAAAGGATGAATTCAAAATGTAACCCCTGGCTATTTATATACGACGGTTTATAGCAGTAAGTCAATATATTATGACGTAATTCAATTGTTTTTCCGGACA
>CAYLJE010000199.1:0-3811 GCA_964383915.1 uncultured Rikenellaceae bacterium | reverse complement strand
GCTCATCGCCAACTTCTCTGCGGGCAGCAGTCAACTCATCCACTTCAAGCATTTCAATATGACCGCCAAATGTTGCAACCTGCCGCGTGAGATCAGTATAAATATCCAGCATACCCCCATAATAATGACCCATACACCCCATCCGGTTATGTGCCATGATATTTGCAACCTTAGCTGCTGCAATCCAATCGGATACCTCCTGCCAGCATGCATCGGCCTCATTATTTAGCACCCCTGTTATCTGATGAAATCTGATCCCTGTTCGCTTAAACACATTGGCGATCTCGGGAACGGGGCAGGCAGCGCAATAGGCAAGCCATTCCCCTGTCATTTTTGTCCGGTCTTCCAGACTGTTGAAATAAGTATAATCAATAGATTCTTCCGGCGATAAATTCAATATAATCACGGGAACCTTTGCCCGCCGAACAACCGGCAAGACAGTGGATGACAAGGCATACGTAGTAACATGCAGAAAAATAATATCCACATCGGCCTGTCTGAACTTATGCCCCGCTTCAAAGGCTTTCTCCGGGGTATCTATCAGACCGAGATTTACAACTGCTACATTTTGTTGGGTCAATTTGTCATTTACCTCGGAGAGATAACCTTCCAGTCTTTTTTTTAACCCTTTAAATTGTCCCCAGTATGCATCAAGACCAATGCCAAATAATCCTACCTTCAGTGGAAATTCTTTTTTATCCATCTTTTTTAGTTTTATTAGAATAAGTCAAAATTGCAACTTTATTATTAAATAAATAGAGATAAAAAACTCATTGATTTGATTTCCCTGTCGGTATAATTTTAAATTCATAAGTTCCGGAACCTGTCTCAAAAACCATTCGTCCTTTATTAACTCCTAAATATTGATATCCGGGTCCCCTGTCCTTTGGTTGTTTTCCGTTGTTGACAGACACTTCCCCGGATATTGGCAAATACACTTTTGCCTGGGTATTGACAGGAATTTCTACAGTAAGAATAAAAAGATTTTCCGTTTTTTCCCATGCAGTCTTAATTACCCCATAAGGAGTATGAAAAGCTGTTTTCGCAGAGGTAACATCACCCACCACCTCTGGGCAAATAACAATATTTTTATAACCTGTTGAACCGACTTCCTGTCTGATCCCTCCAATTCCCTGATAAAACCACTCCATAATATGACCAAGCATAAGGTGGTTGTTGGAGACATTCCTAAGGGCTGCCCAGGACTCTGTCAGCGACGTTGCCCCTTTTTTTAACTGGTAGCCATATCCAGGGACATCATCACGGTTGATCATTCTAAAAAGCAATTGCGAAGCCCCCTCTTTAGTAAGAGCCTCAACAAGATAATGAAAACCTATATCCCCTGCAGTTAGGGCATTTTCATTAGCATGAATCGAATCTATTAAGTTGTTTAAGACTTGTTTTTCATATTGTTTATCAATCAATCCAAAACACAAAGGAATTGACATAGCGGTTTGGCTACCGGTCGAATAGGCCTTCTTCCTGGCGTTAAAAAACTGATCATTAAAGGCCTTTTTTATCTCTTCCGCCCATTTATTGAAACGTTTTTGTTCTTCTGTGTTTTTGAGGATTCCGGCCATTTTGCCCAGCAATTTCACATCATAATAGTAAGTCGCTGTCGCTGTTAATGCGATGGGAGTCAATTGGGCAACACCGGGTCTTTTCGGGCCCAGGTCAAACCAGTCGCCGAGGCCGTAGGAGAGGATGTGATGGTCCGATTTTCGTTTAAGGTATTCTACATACTTGACCATCATGGGCCAGGCATTTTCTATCACGCTTTGATCGTCGTACCAACGATAAAGCAACCAGGGAAGAATAACAGCAGCACTTCCCCATTCGGGAGAATCGCGGAACCCTCTATTAAACAACACGTATTCCGGAGCAATATCAGGAATCAGACCATCGGGGGTTTGTGCGTCCATCATGTCATAAACCAGTTTTTTGTACAGGTGATAAATGTCAAAGTTGAAATGGATTCCTTCTCCCATTAAATAAGTTTGCTCCATCCATCCAAGTTTTTCCCGGTGCGGGCAATCCGTCACAACGCTTTGCAAATTGCTTTTGATAGCCCAAAGAATCAGTGTATAAATCCGGTTAAACAACTCATTGGAACATTCAAATGAACCTACTTGTTGAGTTGTATTCCTGGTATGAAGCAAATTTAATCCCTGTATTACAGGTATCTCTATGTGGGTATCAAAGGATCGGGGTACTGCCCCTTTTACTTGCACATAACGGAATCCATAATAAGTAAAACGAGGTTGCCAGACCTCTATCCCATCACCCCTCAAAGTATATGTATAAAAATAAGGCGAACCACTTGCCCGCTGATTCACTTTACCGTCTTCATCTATCAATTCACCAGGTATTAAACGGACCTGCTGTCCTTTTTTCCCTTTCACCTTAAGTTTAATAATACCCGAAGCATTCTGCCCAAAGTCATAAAGGCAGGAGCCCTCTGCTAGTTTTTGAATATTCTTCGGATATAGAATTTTCTTTACACCCAGCGGATAATCCATGTCTGCTTTCATCTTGCCTGAAGGATGCCGGACCATTAAAACTTCTTTCCAGCCCGAATCATCAAAGTTTGGTTTGTTCCATCCTTCCTGTTCCAGGCGCGCATCGTAATCTTCGCCACCATAAATACTGGAATAGGTTATAGGAGAAGGGGTCGTTTTCCATCCTTCATCGGAAATAACCGTTTTGACCGATCCGTCATCATAGGTTACAACCAATTTACAAATCATCTTAGGCATCCCGTAAGCAATGACCAGTTTTCGGTACCGCTCACGATCTATATTATAAAAACCGTTCCCCACGATCACCCCTATCGCATTATCCCCTTTTTTCAGGAAGGACTTTACATCATAGGTATTATAAAAAACGGTCTTGTCATAATCGGTCCATCCGGGAGTCAAAAAACCATTTCCGATTTTTACCCCATTGAGATAGGCTTCATATTGTCCCAAGCCACTGATAAAAAGAGTGGCCGAAGCGATTGCTTTTTGCAAAACAAAATCTTTACGAAACAATGGGACAATGGGTCGCTGTTTGCCTTTCCAGCCAAGCTGATTACCACTGCCTTGTACCCCCGGGACAATCCGCATGGAGTCCGCCAGTCTTTCGTAACCTATCCAACGTGCATCGTTCCAATCACCAGGATGAAGCAACCCCATTTGCCAGAAAGAAATTTTGCTCCATTCCGATTCATGCCCCAACTGATCCCAAATCTTCACTTTCCAGTAATACGTTTTTCCGGCTTTTAATGGAATACCGGCATAAGGAACCTGAATGGAATGGTCAGACTCTGTTTTTTTTGAATCCCATACATTGCCCGTTCCACGGGTTAATACATCCCGATTGTCAGCTACCATTATATGGTACGCCGACTGACTAATTCCAAATTCAGCAGACTTAATTTCCCAGCTTAATTTTGGGGACTTACTGTCAATGCCTAATGGACAAACAAAATATTCACACCGCAGGTTATTGACTTTTATCCATTCTGAACCAGGTTTAAAACTCAAGACTGAAATCAGGATCAGCGTTAATATGATAATTTTTCTCATTTATTCGATGTAATATAAATTTAACAAGAAGTTGGTGCTATGATTCCTCCATCACTTAGTTTAATATACCTTCCATTCTGAAAACCAACAAATAGCTCAATGTCCAATTTATACAGCACTACCAACCCATTCTAATATGCAATTAAGCCATTTTATAATATTCCTCTAATCCCTAAATCTAATTACCGCAACAGAGAATGGGTTAAGCTTAACTTTATTTCCAGTCAATGGTATCTTTACGG
>CAYLJE010000198.1:0-3820 GCA_964383915.1 uncultured Rikenellaceae bacterium | reverse complement strand
TCAACTTACATATTTTAATTCACTTCGTTTTTAAAATATGAGTTTCATGAATAAAAATGAAAGAATTTTTACTTCGCATTCTGTTCGACAATCATCGTTCGACAATTTTACCTCCCGTCCTTGCTTCACCGAAACTATACGAGGACACAGCAGGAAGGATCATTCTTTCAGCCATTTCCCCAATGTGTGAATGACCTGGTTTTTCTGATTCTCAGGTAAATTACTGATGCGGGTGATATGGCTCCCCCCGGATTTAAATATTTCCAGAACCTTTGCTTTTCCATAAATTTTGACAGCATCGGCCGACCATGTATCCGTTCCTCCGTAAATATAAATAAAATGATTTCCTTTGTTTTGCAGAAAGCTGTAAACCTTCGGCATAATCTGTTTATCAAAATGCAAAACAGTATGTTGCGGGGCGGCAAACAGGAATGTGGAATCTTTGATATTACGTATTTCTCCATGAAATCTGGAGGGGCGATACCCGTAATAACCGAGCTGGGTCATGGCCTGGTAATAAAACGGTTCAAATGTTTTTATTCCTTCATCTGAAAAATAGGAAAAAATACGTGTTTCTCTGAAATATTGAAAAACTTCGTTATTGGTTGCTTTCTCGCCGGGGATTTTGTGACAACGCATGCCCCATTGCCAAAATGAAAAAGAAAATTCAAGAACTGAATATTCATAAGCGGCACTGTCTCCGCCTGCTCTGTTGTAAGTAAATCCGGCCTCTTTTGAATATTTTTCAAACAGAGGAAAAATATATTTGCGGTCTGCGAGCAGCCGTTTCTGAAAAGTAAAGATTTTCTGACGGCAGGAATCTGTTCCCACTGTATCCAGAAAAGTAAAAATCCGGGGATCTACCCTGGAGAAATTCAGGGGCCCGACATATGAGACACATACATCTACATCTTTGGGATAAAAATACTTAAAGTACATAGTGGTCTGCCCTCCTTTGCTGATCCCTGTGCTTATCCATTTGCCCGTATATGCCCGTTTAAATAGACGAACAATATGATGGAGGTCGGCAGCTGCCTGCCGGATGATCAGGTATTGCCAGTCCATGCTGTCAGGAACAGACTTTCCAAAATAACGGTGCTCTGCAATGATCTGGTTGGCATCCAGCAAACGCGCCAGTTCGGACACATCATTCCTTCTTGCCGAATAGCCTTCGGTAACCAAAACGACAGGACGGAGTGAATCAACATGAGACAACCATATCCGCTGCATAAAAGATCCTTTTTCAGGATGAGTATGATCCAGCGGTTGTGGGATCATTACTTCCCAGGCTTCTTTATACATGGAATCCGCAGGAATCTGTTTTACCTTAGCTCCCGGAATCTCCTTCAAAAGCTGAACGACAGAAACCGGCGTAGTTTTACACGAGCCAAACATTACTGACAGGATCAGCCCTGCCAGAAGACGCAAATAAAAAGTTTTTTTCATAGGTCCATCACGCACATAAACTGCCTTTTCAGGTAAACTCCTACCTATTGCAATTACAGCTACCGGCGGAATGTTTCCCCGATAAACTGTAAACCGTCTTTCAGGCCGGTTCTCCAGTAAATCCAGGCATGCCTGCCATCCCGTACCCGGTATTCATGCGGAATACCCATATCTCTCATTTTTACATGAAGGGCTGAATTGCCTTTATACAGAAAATCATCATCTCCGATGTCCAGATACCACCGGACACTTTTTAGTTTACTCTGAGGTACGACGCCAAGCAAATCCAATGGGCTGAAATCTTTCCATGCCTGTGTAATACGTGCTTTCCCCGTAAGCCCCTCACCAAACAAAAACCCAAATACTTTCTCATAGGTTTTATCGTCCATATTTATTAACTGTTCGTCCGTGTATGTTCCGGAGCTGAAAGCTACGCTGGCAGCAAACAAATCCGGATTTCGCATGGCTGTTTGCAAGGCTCCGTATCCTCCCATAGAAAGGCCGGCAATCCCCCTAAATTGTTTCTCCGGCCGGGTGCGGTATGTTTTATCAATATAAGGAATAAATGCTTTGACAAACATATCTGCCCATGGCTTTTTCCCTTTGTAATCATTTACATACCAGGTTACTCCGCCATCTGGCATCACCAAAATCATCGGAGGAATTTCTCCTTTGGAAATGGCTTCATCAGCAATGCGGTTGGCTTCACCAAACTGGAGCCATCCTGTATCGTCATCGGTATATCCATGTAACAGATATACGACCGGATAACGGCGACTGCTGGTCACATAGTCGGGGGGCAGGTAGATGGTATATCTTACATCCCCCATACGCCGGCTGTGAAATACTAACCCTTCCATTACTTTACCATGGTCGGTATCTCCGGAAAAACCGGAAGTGTACATAAAACCTGCCAATAACAAAATCATCAATGTTCTTGGCTTTATTATACGTTTCATAATCTTGTATTTTAAAAGGACACATAAGTAACTCTTTCAAAGGTAGCGAAAAACCCTGCCTCATCAAAGGCATAAAATAAATTTTTATGGTGACTGGGCAGGGGAAGTAGGCAGAGTTACCAAAAATATTATATTATTGTGAATGTAAAAAAGGTTCATTATGTGGTATAACCATCCGGCAATAAAAAAGTTAAATACATTTTTCATTCTGGCTATCAGCCTTTTTATTCTCTTCTATGTCACATATAAGGCTTCACTCACCAGTTTTACGCATGATGAGAGTTATACGTATCTTCATTATGTTCATCAACCTGTAAAAGATATTATTACGTATAAAGATCCCTTTACCAATAATCATATCCTCAATACACTCTTAATGAAAGTTAGTGAAAAAGCTTTCGGAAATTCAGAAATTGTTTTACGATTGCCAAATATTTTATCCCTGGTTATTTATCTCAGGAATAAATCCAAATTCTGTCATTGAGAAATACTATGGTACCATCAGGGGGTATTTGTTTTTGTTTTTTCGTTATTGATAAACTGTAACCAGCGAGCGCAGGCTTCTGTCCAGGTATTCAAATGAGGATTATGGATAGCCAGCGAAAAACCATGTCCTCCTTCCGGATAAATATGCATCTCTGCCGGCACGCTGTGTTTTTTCAAGGCTTCAAAAAAGACCAGACTGTTTTCGGGAGGAACAGTCTTATCATCGGCTGCCAGGAAAAGAAAAGTGGGAGGGGTTTCTCCCGTGACTTGTAACTCGTTGGAAAACTCTTTTACACGTTGTGGTGACGGGTCACTGCGTAACAGGGCCTTTTTCGTCCCGTGGTGGGTGATGGAATCTGCCATGGAGATGACCGGATACCCCAGGATCATAAAATCGGGCCGGCAGTTTAGCCGGTCTATGGGATCTCTTGCACCGGGATTGCCGCTATCAAAATGGGTCCCTGCCGTAGAAGCCAGGTGACCACCGGCTGAAAATCCCATAATACCTACTTCGTGCGGATCAATATTCCATTCTGCAGCGTGGTAACGTACCAACCGGATGGCCCGTTGGGCATCCATTAAAGGACTCAGGTAACTGACAATATTGCTTTTATCCACCGGCAGTCTGTATTTCAGCACTATGCCTGCGATTCCCAACGAGTTCAACCATTTGGCAATATCCGTCCCTTCCCAGTTGTAGGCCAGGATATGATATCCTCCTCCCGGGCAGATCACTACGGCCTGACCGGTGGCATTAGCCCCCGACGGCAAATAAACGGTAATGTCCGGCTTCTGAACCTGACTGATGCGGGTGATCCCTCCTTGCGTTACTACTTTTTCTTTCTCCCCGATATTTTTCCTGTTGGGAATCTGGCCTTCCGGCCATAAGGCAAGTTTTACATCTTGAGAAAACACCGCCATGCTGAAAG
>CAYLJE010000197.1:0-3829 GCA_964383915.1 uncultured Rikenellaceae bacterium | reverse complement strand
CATAAACCAAAGAACGATCATGCAGGAGTTGATTTTGTCAATAAGCTGACGACCAGGGAAAAGGAAAGTGGCTGGAGATTGCTCTTTGACGGAAAAACATTCAAAGGCTGGCAAGGCCTCGGCATGGATAGCATCCCTACGGTTTATTGGACGATCACAGACGGTTCCATCTATAAAATTGCCAGAAAAGATATCAAGCCTTTGCCTGATGGAAATTTACCCAAAAGCTGTGATCTGATGACTGTAGATACCTTTCTGAATTTTGAATTCACTTTTGACTGGAAAATCAGCAAAGGTGGCAACAGCGGCATTAAATACAATGTTTCGGAAAAAATGTCTGCACAAAACGGTTCAACTCATGCGCTGGGGTTTGAGTACCAAATCATTGACGACGTTCATTATCCGCAAAAATTAGAACCCTTGCAATATACGGCCTGTCTTTATGCCCTGGTTCCTGCCAAAGGGGCTCATCCCAAACCGGCCGGAGCATGGAATACAGGACGTATCGTTCTGAATGGTAATCATGGGGAACACCGGCTTAATGGTAAAAAAGTCTTGGATTATGAATTGGGCACTTCTCATTTCGATTCCCTGTTTCAACGATCCAAATACCATGTACATCCGGATTTTCCCGAAAAAAGATATGGGCATATCATTCTGCAGGACCATACAGATGGGGTATGGTTCCGGAATTTAAAAATCAGAAAATTGAACAGTAAATATTAATCCTTAAAATACACAACTATGACAACAAGAAGAAATTTTATCCGTAACGGATCAGTGGGGTTGATCGGCGGATCAGCGCTGTTTTCCATCAGTCCAAAGTCCTATGCCCGTATTTTGGGTGCCAATGACACCATCAACGTAGCCGTAATTGGCATCCGGGGTCGTGGAGGAGTCCACATCTCCAACTATGCCAAAATGAAGAATGTCCGTATCAAATATATTGTGGACATTGACGAGAACCAATTCAAACGGCGTCTGGACCAGGTGGAGCATATCTCCGGTTACCGTCCTAAAACGGAATGGGATATGCGCAGGGTCTTTGATGATAAAGATATTGATGCCGTTTCGGTAGCCACGCCCAATCATTGGCATGCCCTGGCTACGGTCTGGGCTGCCCAGGCAGGCAAGCATGTGTATGTGGAGAAACCCGCTGCTCATAACATCTGGGAAGGCCGTCAGATGGTAGAGGCTTCCAAACGATACAATGTATTGATACAGGTAGGTTTCCAGAACCGGTCATTCGAAACCACAAACAGAGCTATCCGGTTTATTCGGGATGGCAGACTCGGAGACATTTATCTGGCCCGTGGTCTTTGTTTCAAGCCACGGGGAGATATCGGCGTCTATCCGGACGGTCCGATGAAACCGGGAGAAAGATTTAAGTTGAATGCCGCATCAAGTCATTATGAGCCTCCTTATACAGAAGAATATTTAAAAAAAGTACATTATGACATGTGGTTGGGTCCGGCTCCCACACGACCTTTTAACCGCAACCGCTTCCATTACAACTGGCACTGGTTCTGGGAAACTGGTAACGGCGATACGGGTAACCAGGGTCCTCATCAGTTTGACGTAGCCCGCTGGGCACTTGGAGAAAATGAAATGCCTGTCCGGGTCAGCTCTTTCGGAGGCATGTTCAAATTCAAGTCTATGCAGGAAACTCCAAATGCCCAAACCTCTCTTTTCCAATATGCCGATGGAAAGATCCTGGAATTCGGGACCAGAGGGCTATATACCAACCCTGAAGGTATCCTGCTCCCTGATATGAAATTAACCCCCGAAGGAAAGATCTCTGCTCACTCCAAAGGCACCCCCCTCAAAATAGGGACCCTTATACTGGGCACTGATGGATGGATGCAGATAGATTCGGGAGGCAACTGGCAGTCTTTCTTCGGCAGGAAAAATGAACCGGGCCCGACATCCGGCGAAAAGGACACATCCTACAATCCCATGGACCTTACCGGTGGTGGCGGAGGAGGTCATTTCGGTAACTTCATCCAGGCTGTCAGAGACGGAGACCGCTCTAAACTACATTGTGATATAGAAACCGGATATAAATCAACGGTACTTCCGCTATTGGCTAACATTTCCTATCGCTTGAAACGAGAATTACATATCGACCCGGCTAAAGAAACTTTTATCCATGACGAGGAAGCTAATAAGATGCTTACCCGCACCTATCGGGAAGAATATAAAGTGCCGAAAATAGGATAATTTCTTTGGATCATTTCATTAAACTCAATTATTATGAACAAAAGGATTCTTTTACATGCGTTTCTAATGAGCACACTTGTTCTTTGGAGTTGCTCATCCGGAAAAAACGAATCTCCTGTTGTCAAAGTGATTTCCCAAACCAAGAACCAACGGGTAGATATACTGGTAAACAATAAGCTTTTCACTTCTTTTCTATATACGGATACAATCCCCGATTTGACTAAACCGGTACTGTATCCTGTCATTTCAACCGGAGGATCTACTGTTACAAGGGGATATCCTCTAAAACCCAGACCGGGCGAACGTACGGATCATCCTCATCATATTGGGATGTGGTTTACTTACGGGGATGTCAATCATATTGATTTCTGGGGAAATTCATCTGCCATGCCTGCCAGTCTCCATGACAAACTGGGTTGGATCCGTAATGTCAAAATACTGAAAACAGAAAACGGACAGGGTAAAGGAGCATTGGAATATTCAGCTGACTGGCTAAATTCCAAGGGGGTACCTCTTCTCAAAGAGCATACCTTATTCATTTTTAAGGCCGGAAAAGATACCAGAATCATTGACCGGGTAACCACCCTGACAGCTCAGAAAGATACGGTAGTATTTTATGATACCAAAGAAGGGATGATGGGCATCCGTGTAAATCGGGCACTGGAACTTCCCAGTGACAAACCCGTCACGCTAACCGACGCACATGGTGATAAAACCGAGGTTAAAAAGATGGACAATACAGGTGTCACCGGTAATTATCTTACCAGTGAAGGTATCACGGGTAAAGAGGCCTGGGGTAAACGAGCCAAATGGGTGTCCTTATCGGGAGAGATCAACCATGAGAATGTCAGCATTACCATTTTTGATCATCCCGGTAATCCGGGTTATCCATCCTACTGGCACGCACGTGGATATGGTCTCTTTGCCGTCAATCCCCTGGGACAAAAAGTCTTTAGCAAAGGAAAGAAAACACTGAACCTTACTCTCCTTCCAGGCAAGTCCGTCACCTTTAAATACAGGGTATTGATAAAAACCGGACCGGTAACCGCCGGAGAACTGAATAAAGAATTTGAAGCTTATGCGGGACAATAAACGATACACCCTGAGCCTACATGGTTAGTGAGTCCCTGCTTTCGCCTTTTTACTTTTGTAAAGATAACTTTTACACCCATACAGTAAAAGGGAAAAACATGACAATAAATAAATGTAGGGGCTTGAGCCCCTACATTTATATTTGTTCTCAACATTTATCAAAATTTCTAATACTCAAATTACAAATCCCAAATAAATTCCAAATCACAATAACCAATAATCAAAATGTTTGGAATTTGGTTATTGGTTATTGATTATTATTTGGAATTTGAGATCTGGTTATTGGAATTTCCGCCAAATAATGTTTCTTCCACTACCCTGCATAATGTATGATAAACCGGCAGGTGGTATTCCTGTACTTCGGCGGTCCGGGTCGCAGGCACACAGATTGTTATGTCGCAATACTGTTTTAACTTACCGCCACTCTCCCCGGTCAGGCCGATGACTGTTATCCCCATCGCCCTGGCTGTGATCGCAGCATCCAGGACATTTCCTGAGTTTCCGGAAGTGCTTATTG
>CAYLJE010000196.1:0-3839 GCA_964383915.1 uncultured Rikenellaceae bacterium | reverse complement strand
TCGAAGGTGAGGTAGATGCCGTTGCCATCGGCAGGCATCCGCCAGATCAGCGCCGGAAACAACATCCGTAATAGGGTGGGGGGGCGGTAACGAAACATGACGGTCAGCGTTGGGAAGATTGTTGGATGATGGCTGCGTATCTGTTGTATATCTCCGAGAGAGATTTTTGCCGCTCCGGCGTATCATACTCCCGGGCGAACATACCCAGTTGCTGGAGGATGTGCATGTCCAGCGGGATTACCTCACTGAGTCCCGTCATCTTATCGGGAGGCAGGGACAGGAAGAAATCCAGCTCTTCTGTCATGTTTTGAGCCAACCGGTCAGTGATTGTGCGGGCTTTGGCAGTGTCGCCTATTGCGTAATAATTCCTGACGGTAGGCATCGCAAAATAATTAAACGGCACGGTCCGGTCCGGGATAAGGTCGAGGCATTTATCCAGTACCTGGCGGGCTGAATCCATCCTTCCCTCGGCGATCAGGGACGAGGCAAGACGGTTAAAGACATTGCGGTAGTTAGAGAGCATCCGGCGGTTGTTCTCGTCGAGATAGACAGAGGTGTCGGTAATATTGCCCCAGACAAACTTATGCATCACATTGTCGAACATGATTCGGGTGTCAACCCTGCCATAGTCGGGATCACGGGTGTCTTTCAGGATGGGTACCACGCGATAGGCCATGCCCTCGTCCTGGAAATAGTTTTGCAGACCCAGGTAGGAGGAGCCGGGGATCGTAATTGCAAAATATATGGGTCGTTTCCACTCATTGTTTGAGAGAAGATCCAGCACCATCAGATCGTTTTTATACACCACCTTTTTGTCTATTTTCCAACGCACCCGCGGGACGATCTTATCTGCAGACCAGGGAGGGACTGTACCATTTTGTACCACTGCCGCCGAATCCACCGGGATGGTGAACAGATTCGTCGGGAGATAATTCACCATCTCACCCTTTCCATAAGGACTTGGTACTTTTGTCTGTGGGTTGTCATCAGCCACGAAACGTATCAGCTTCTTCAAATCATAATAAGTTTTTATCCTGTTCTGTACCAACACAATATCCCGTGTTCCGGAAATATACTGATCGTGGGTCATGGAGAATGGGAGTGCATCAGAGTCGTAGGCTTTTCTTCTTAGCATGTCAATATACCAGTCGGCGCTCAGGTAACTGAGGTTAGCCACGCGTACATCTGTTCTGAATCCTTCTACCTCCTGCACATACCACAGCGGAAAAGTATCGTTATCCCCGTTGGTGAAGATAATGGCATTCCTGGCACAGGAGCTGAGGTAATTCTTGGCAAAGTCGCGGGCCGTATATCTGCCCGAGCGATCATGGTCATCCCGGTTCTCTCCGGCCATTATGCCGGGCACCAGCAAAAGAGCCAATAAGGTTACGACAATAGCTTTCCATGATTCGGGAATCTTTTTCGGCAAGACATTAATCAGGGCGGCCACGCCCAGACCAATCCAGATAGCAAAAGCATAGAAAGATCCTGCATAAGCATAATCCCGCTCACGGGGCTGGTGCGGGTATTGGTTCAGATAAACAACGATAGCTACACCTGTGAACAGGAAAAGAAGGAAAACGATCCAGAAATCTTTTTTAGACCGTTTGTAATGGAACCAGGCCCCCAGCAGGCCCAGCAGCAGGGGAAACATAAAATACCGGTTATGTGCCCGGTTGTTTTTCAGATAGGAGGGGAGTTTGCTCTGGTCGCCCAGGCGGGGATTATCGATAAAGGGAATCCCACTGATCCAGTTGCCATGCAGGACATCTCCATGGCCCTGGATATCATTCTGCCGGCCTGAAAAATTCCACATGAAATAACGAAAGTACATAAACCCGAGCTGGTAGCGGAAGAAAAAACGCAGGTTCTCACCAAAGGTAGGGACGATCTCTGTTTTCGTATTGTCTCCCAGGTTGATATGTACCTGTTTCCCCCCGGATCCGGCCCACTGTTTGTAGTCTTTCACATGTTGTTGTTGCCGGCTGTACATCCTCGGGAAGAAGGTGGTAAAACGGGGATCATACACATATTTTATCTTCCGGTTGATGACTTTATACTTCCCGTCTTTCTTGGCGTATATCTTTTTCCCGTATTTGATATCCACGATAGGGGCATTGTAATAAGGGCCTTTGAATAATGGGCGTTCGCCATATTGTTCCCGGTTGAGGTAATAAAGCAGTGAGAAAACATTGTCCGGATTGTTCTGATCCATCGGAGGTTCGGCATTGGAGCGGATCACCGTAGCGGTGTATGAGGAATAACCGATCAGTAACACAGTCAGACTTACAAGTATCGTATTTAATATTGTTTTTTTCTTTTTGACCGAATAGGTTATTCCCCAGACGATTCCGGCAATCAATAGTAAGATATAAAAGAGTACACCGGAATTAAATGGCAGTCCGAAACCGTTGACAAACAATAATTCAAACCAGGAGCCGACAACAATGGTCCCCGGGATGATTACATACATGATAAACCACAGGATCACGATCGAAATAACGAATGTCCAGATAATGCCTTTAACCGTCGGTTGGTATTTTCTGAAATAATAGACAAAGACGATAGCAGGAATGGCCAGCAGATTGAGCAGGTGGACGCCAATAGACAATCCGATGAGATAAAAGATCAGGATAATCCACCGGTTGGCATGTTTTTCGTCTGCCACGTTCTCCCATTTCAGGATAGCCCAGAAAACCAGGGCCGTGATGAGGGAGGAGGTGGCATAGACCTCGCCTTCGACTGCAGAGAACCAGAAAGTGTCCGAGAAGGTATAAGCCAGGGCTCCTACCAGCCCGCTGCCCAGGATAGTTATGATCTGTCCGGAAGTTATTTCCTGCTGTTTTTTGACGATGATCTTGCGGGCCAGGTGGGTAATGGTCCAGAACAAAAACATAATAGTCAGTCCGCTGGCAAGGGCTGACCAGACATTGATCATCCGTGCTACATGGGCGGAATCTTTAGCAAAAAGAGAGAAAAAACGGCCAATGAACATGAAAAGAGGAGCTCCCGGAGGATGTCCTACCTCCAGCTTATCCGCAACCGAAATAAACTCACTACAGTCCCAGAAACTGGCTGTCGGTTCTATGGTGGAAAGAAAAACAAAGGAGGCAATGATAAAAACAAGCCATCCCATGAGCCGGTTATATTTCTGAAGTTGTTTCATTGGTGCTTTGTAAATTCGGTTAATATATTGCTGGTCAAAATTAGCAAAATAGACGGAATATATTGCTACGGAAACATCTCAAAGAAAAATATCACGGGGAAAGAGAGGGAAAATAAAGGAGTTTTTTTAATTTGCATGGATTTTAGTGTACACAGTTATGAAGATTGGGAAAATTAGTTTTATAATAGGGGCTTTCATAATCATTATGGCAGGAGGCGGGCTCTCTGCGCAGGAGGTGTTGCCTGTGTTATCCGGGCCTGATACCTTACCTGCTGAGCATGAGAAAGTCCTCCTGTTTAAATTATCGAATAATAATTTTGTGTTTGATGCAGAGTATTTCAGTCCGTTGGAAGATGGTTATACCTGGATCGGATTACAGTTGCAGCCGGAACTGTCTTACCAGGTCTCTTCCCGTTTTCTGATCCGGGGAGGGGTATATCTTTTAAAATATTCCGGCAGGAGAAAGATGACGGTTACCCGTCCTGTTTTTACGGCAGTGTACAGACCCGGTTCTTCTTTTTCCCTGGCGATGGGAACGTTGTATGGTTCGTTAAATCACCGGTTGCCGGAACCGCTGTATCAGACTGACCGTTCTATATATGATTATCCCGAAGAGGGGATCCAGGCATTGGTGCATACATCCTGGCTGGAAGGAGATTACTGGCTGCAATGG
>CAYLJE010000195.1:0-3863 GCA_964383915.1 uncultured Rikenellaceae bacterium | reverse complement strand
GCAACTTGGTTATAGCGGGAATAAACCTCCTTTTTATATGCTAATATGGACAATAAAGCGGATGTTTGTTCCTTTTTATACGTAAACAAATATAGTCATAAATTCAATTTCTCAAAAGGTCGGTCAATGCCCGTAATATTTTTTCTGTTTACATGCGTACCTATTACCCTTGTCTTGATACGGATGTGTACCGGTAATTCCTGTTTGGCATGTCTGTAACAGGCAGGGAACGGCTGTTACTGCCTATAACTTAATGCCTATCACAATAATATCATCGATCTGGGGGCCCTTTCCTTTCCATTCGAGGAGATGCTTGTCAAGTAGTTTCCCCTGTTCCTTCACTAAAGAATCCTGCATACTGACAATCAACTTTTTAAAGTTTCTGGACATAAATTTCTTTCCGAGGGGCCCTCCAAACTGGTCTAAATAACCATCAGAGGATAAGAAGATGCGGTCTCCCGGTGTGAAGTTTATCTCATGTAATGTAAACGGTTGTTCATCCTTTACAGAAATGCCGATTGGCATTTTATCTGCATTGATTTGAATGAGGACATATTTTTTATCGTAAACGGATCCTTTCCCAAATCCGGGATTTTCTCCGTTATTGATTTTTTCTTTTTCTTCCTGGCTTAAGGCACGAACATAATAAAGAGGATTGTAAGCTCCGGCAAAAAAAAGCTTCTTTTTCTTTTTATCTATAGATACCAGCGCCATATCCATCCCGTCTTTTGTCTCCCCTTCTTTTCCCCGTTGTTTTAACGATTGCATTACTTCTGACCGCAATTCGTCAAGTATCTGATTTGGTTGAATGATGTCGGAACGATTGACTATTTCATTAAGGAAAGAAATTCCCAGCAGGCTCATGAATGCTCCGGGGACGCCATGCCCGGTGCAATCTGCTGCAGTTACCAGAACCACATCATTCTGCTTTGTTATCCAGTAAAAATCACCACTTACAATATCGCGTGGCTTAAACAGGATAAAATGATCCGGGAATTGTTCGTTTAGTAATCTTTCACTGGGTAAGACTGCCCGTTGAATGCGGCTGGCATACGTGATGCTGTCGGTTAGTTCTTCTTTCTGACGAACTACCTCTGCAGTACGGTCTGCCACAATGCCTTCCAGTCGGATTTTTTCATTCTGCAGCCTGCGCGTATAAAGTTTGACGATGATAACAATCAGAAAGAAAACTAAAATGAGATATATCAGAAAAGCCCAGAAGGTAAGATACCACGGAGCCAGAATTGTAAAGGAAAAAGATCCCACCGAACTCTCTTCCCCATATATGTTTTTTGCTTTTACTTCAAATTTAAAGTTCCCGTTCGGGATATTCGTATAAGGATATTCTGTCCTGTCGGTCCATTTTGACCAGTTTCTGTCAAAATCTTTTAGTCTGAAACTGTATAAAATTCTATTATGACCTTCAAAAAACGGACAGGCCCAATGGAAGGTCAGATTATTAAATGCATATTTAATCTCCGGAATATGATTCTCTGTTTGACAGAGGGTTAAATGTCGCCGGCCGTGGATATCTTCTTTGTAGAAAGCACCGGCAAAAAGCAGGGAATCTTCCCCGATCGTTATCTTCCGGATTAAGGTATGAAAAGGTACCTGATAGTTTTTTTTAAAATCCGGGTTATAGGAATATATACGGTTAGATATACCCGTCCAGATAATGCTGTCTTCCCTGGCAAAAGCATAGGCCGATTGGGGAGGCAATCGGTAAAAAGGAGTTTTTAAAGAATAGGGATGATCATTTTTAAGCCTGACCTCTTCTACATGAAAACTCCCGTCAGGATAACTGGCGTTCAGGTAATACAGGCTATCACTGACTGCATAGAGTGTTTGTACAGATTTGGATCCATTTGCATATTCTTCCCCAAGAAAGGTCTCGGGAACCAGGGTGTCCGTTTCTTTCTGATAAGAATATAACCCTCTTGCAGTGAGCACCAGTAATCTATTATTTGCAAAAGTAACGGAATTACCGGTTTCCTGAGGTAATCCTTTGTTTTTCCCGTATTTGATGATATGGTAACTGCCCGTGTCAATGTTGTACAATCGCGCAATGCCCTGATACGATAGAGAGAACCATATGTTCCCTTCCCTGTCTTCGGTTATGGAACGAATAGCATCCTGTAAGTATTTGATCTCTGTATCAATATACCAGTGATTGTTCCGGTGAATAAGTATGATCAGGTCTTTTCCCGTTCCGATAAATACCCTGGAGGGATTCATAGGCGAGGCAAATAACTTAAATACATAAAATCTTCTTTCCCTGGGTTTAAGGTTGATAATTTGTTTCTCAACCAGGGTGGCTCTCCCGTTGTCTGAGATATTGTATATACCTTCTTCTGTTCCCACCCAGAGCAAATGTCCCTGTATGCCCGGAACATTAAAATAAAGAAAAGACCATGCCTGGGCATTGATCTCGGGAATTCTTATGAAATGTGCTACCCCTGTTTTATCATAACTTCGGACAAAAACGCCGGTGGACGTAGCCAGATATAGTTTTTCGTTTACAACGACAATATCATTAACAGATCCTTTAAACCCATTGTCTTCACTGAAATAACGGAAAGGGGAAAACCATTCTACCTGTGCCAATCCGATATATAATGCAAGCCATAATTGAGAGGATTCCGGATGGGAGTTGTTTAGGAATATTTTTGTTACTGTTTCATTATCAAGTCCTTCCCCGCGGTTAAGTATCTGTATCATCTCTCCGTTGTGTTTGATGATAACAAGACCTCCGTTCAATGTTGCCATGGCATAAGTGCTGTCCGGCAACATTTTTCCATCATAAAACCTGTTTTTCTTTAGATAATTGTCTGCTGTTGCAGAAAACACATTGCCATTGATTTCTCCTGTTCTGAGATCATAGCTATAAACCCCTGCTTTATATGTGGCAACAAGTATTTTGTGTTGATTGTAAGGCAGAACGGAGAGGATGGCAGATTGGATATTAGGAAAGGAAAAAAAACTTCCATTTTTAACCAGATGAAAATGTTCTCCGTCAAAAGAAAGAAGTCCGGCAGCGGCATCTCCGAGGAAATACCGGTTGTTGGCGATGAAACTGTAATTCCCGTTTTCAAAACCATCCTTTTTTAACGGGTAAACTGCAATAGAGTCGCTGGAAGGATAATACTTATAAACGATCCTGGTACTGGAAAAACAGACAGCGCCCTGCCAAAAATAGGTATGATAAATGGTATTAAAATGCCTGTCAGCCGAATCCAGTTTGGTTGATAGTGAATGATAGTGCAATCTGCCTTTGTTATCCGGTTCAAGATACCCGAACTCTTTATCTCCTCCTACATAAACAACGCCCTGATCATCGACGCACAGATCACGTAAGGCGACATTGTTGGGTACACTGATCTTTCGCCATGTGGTACCATCATATTCCAGTACGCCGTCTTCATTGTTGGCCACATATATAATTCCTCTGTTATCCTGAACCACCGACCAGTTTTGTTCACTGGCATGTGTCTCGGAGGAAGATATGTTTTTGACAAAAGGAATCCCGTAACGGTTGATTTGACCAAACGAAAAAAAAGAACTGATAATAGTGAGAATAAACAGGGAATATGTCTTTTTCATAAAAACATGTATTATTCGTTAAAATTAGAAAAAAAGAATGATATCTAAAAATTAACTTTTTTTTTATCTTTATGGAAAGTTTTTATCAAACCATACAACCATCCCTCATGGCAATTGGTCATCCATATGGGAATAAATGTTATTTCTATGACGGGAAAATCTGTTTATAGTCATATTCTTTTGATAGTGTTTTTTGGCTTGTTTAACATGCCCGGACAAGGTCAACCGGCTGAGAAACTGGTCTGGCATGATGTGCCATCCGG
>CAYLJE010000194.1:0-3864 GCA_964383915.1 uncultured Rikenellaceae bacterium | reverse complement strand
TCTTTTAAATATAGGAAACGGTTGAGGGGTTTATTCATCTCTTTACGGGTCTCAGAAAATACAGAGACCTCAGCGGCATATTTTGTGGGATTGGTTATCTCCACGAGGATCCCGGCATCATTCTTCCCTGTTACCTTCGCATTCACATGGTCAAAAACATACAGGAAACCATCATCCGGCCGAACATAGATCCCCGGGATTTCCGTTGTGGTAAGCATAACAGCCATTTCCACCCAGGAAACAGAGGATGGTCCCACGTTACCTGCCTGCCCCTCCCAGTCGCTGATATTGACACGCTCATTAATGTAACCGTCAATATCCGAACCCACCGGGCGTTTGGATGTTGACATGTACTGCAGGATGTTATGAGCAATATCTTTAAGTAATTGGAGATAAGCCGTGTTGCCGGTTATACGATATAGTTCAAGAAGACTATTCCCTGACCATGTACAGATACCCGGTGCCGCATGTTTATTCTGGGTGCTGGCCCACACGGCACCACAAGATTTGGCATTAACTTTTCCCAATGTGCTGTTTTCAGGGAACTTAAAATTATAGGATACTACCCATGATGAACATAAGTGAGCCATATCTTCAGCATATGTCAGCCATTCTTGTTCGTGAGTGAGATCATAAAGCCCGACAAAAGATTTGAGCAATGCAAAGGCTGATTCACTATCCGGATTCTGAAGGATCTCCCCCGGCCCTCCGGTAGTGTATCCTTTTTTCACATATCTGTTATAGTAATATTTTGCTGATTCCCCGGCTGTTTTCAAATAACGGGGCTGACGAAAGTATTCCGATGCCAGGGCCAGAGCGGCAGGAACACTGGCACCGGCTGTGGAGCCCCCGATATAAATCCGCCCTGTTTTAACATTAACAAACTGTCCAAACTGTCCGTTCTCATCCCACAGCCGGACCAGGGCATCTGCCCATCGCTTCACGATAGCTTCCCATTCGGGATGAATATCCTTCTCATGGCCCATCCTGCGAAGCAACATAAATTCTTTAAGTACAAAGTATAGTGCATCCCCGTTTTTCCGGATCATTGCAATTTCAGGTTTTTTTAGTCTGTTTTTAAAGTTGTCTCCATACAAAACCCCATTCTTACATATTCCGTAAAAGAGGCCTGATTCTCCCTGCATACGGGTCAGAATCGTATTAATCGTTTTAAGAGAACGTTCATAACTCAATCTGTCGCCCGAGATAACAAGTGGATAAGGCTGCATCAACCCACCGACCCATCCGAGTTGGATATGTCCATAAGGGCTGTCCCCATTTCCGTTTTTATAATATCCTCCCTTCGCATGCCACCGGAGTCTGTTTTGCAGATTAACCTCCATTTTCAGAGCGGCACTGTATGGTATTATATTTGGATAACCCTTACGGCCATACATTCGTTTACGTGTCATAAAAAACCTTTTCATAAAAACCTGCAGGTTTTCAGCATCAAATACATATAAATGAAAAAACATGTTCAACGTATCGCCAACCTCCCATTTTATTCCCCGGTCTTCACTTTCATAGAGATGCATATTATGATAACGTAATTTCCGGACACCCGGAGCACTTACCACCAGTGTGGCTCTTTTACGATCCTGGCTTTCCTCAAGAATCAATCCGGTGACTCCACAGGACGTGCGGTCTTTGGTATATAAAAACAAACCTTTTTTTAATTTCGGATTATATATCCCCACCATAGGAGTAGCCGCACTTGTGGTCAGCAATTCCAACCGTGAAGGCCCATGATCAATATTTAACCGGGGAACATCTGTAATATAATTTGGTATATCTTTTTTATGATACTTTTCATCATAGAGAAAAGGAGGATAATTCAATGGCAAGGATTTGAAACGGTTCCCATTGTATGCTGCCGCAGGAACAAAGACATAATTATCTGTTGACCACCCCGCAAAATCTAAAGCTATCGCCACACCGGCAGAATCTTCATGCCCTTCCTGTACTAAAAAAGAAAAATGAAGCTCAACTCCATCCGCATCATCCGGAATGGGAGTTAACGCCATTTTTAATTGCCAATGACTGGTTTTTGTTCTTACTGTTAACCGGTCTTTTCCCATGTTTTTCCTAAAAGTACTAAAGGAAGCCAATGTATTCTTTTGATAGTCACAAACAAGTGGACGTATAGCAACATCCATAGGATATAACATCTTAGAGAGTTGTCTGTCTATGGTTACCGGTTTGGCCTTTCCACTTTTCGGCAACCATGAATCAACGGGAAAGTCACGGTTCGTATGCCGGTCAGCAGAGCTACAACAAGATAAAACAAGCAGGACTGCAAGTATTATTGTAATTTTTAATGTTACCTTAAAAGAAGTTGGTTTCATCAAGTGAGCTTTTTTTATTATCTGTAAATTTATTTTTTAGTAACCGGTTCTCCTTTACCCTTGCAGCGAAATTCCAGATGAACAGCCGCTTTCCCTTTCCCTGAAAACTTTCCGCCGAATTCCAGAGAATGTTCACCTTTTTTGATTTTCAGAGGAGATATATTAATCCTTCTCAGTTCATTCCAGTTTTGATCAAATAAAACAGCCCTCCCCTTCCCTGAATATTTCAGTATTTGTCCCGTGCGGATTGTAGCGGGGATCTGCACTGTTTGTGCATGATCCAGGGTAAGATACATATCACTGACCTCCACTTGTTTATCTTCACCTGTAAGTTTGAGTGTAAATGAAAGATTCTGTTCTTTGTAAGGATTCGTAAAAGAAAATGTGGAATAAGTGGGTTCTCCCGGTTGGAGGGTTTTCCTCTCATCGACATTTTTCAGACTTGTATAAACAGGATATAGCATCCATGTATTTTCTCCGGTTTTTTCCAGATGGAATTCAAGATTAATGTTGCGCATCTGCTTTTTCTGACCTTCACTGAATGCTCCATTCATTCTCAATGATTCCCAGGCTTTTATAGTGGGTAATATTTTATCTCCCAAACCATTACTATTTATAACCTCTAAAGAAGTAACCAAAGCAAAACCGGCATCAAACCCCGCAGCCCGGGCTAACAACCATTCAATATCTTCAAGGGAAGTAGTTGATCTCATCTGAAACCAACCCAGCATGGCAGGCATAAGGTTGCGGTGAAAATATTCCAGATTCATAAGGCGATACCTGGTCTGACTTTCGCGGAATCCTGCATACCATGGTTCCCCCCAGTTCATGCGTGTATAAATATGCCGGAAAAAATGACCCGGATTACTTGCATCCGTAATAATTTTCCCTCGTAGTTCCGGTTTTAGATGATCATACCATATCTTCACAAACCGCTGCCTGCCATATTGTCCCATTCCCGTGGACCAGTTTCCTTCCAACCCGTCAAAAGATATCTGTCTCAATCCTGTTTGATTAAAAAGATCGGCAATACGTATAGCAATCTCTTCCGATAAATTATTATCAGAAAGAAATACCTTATAGGGGTGATCCATAAGTTTACTTATTTTAGATCCTTTTGCATGTGAATTTACATGAGTCCCAAAAGCACCCCGCCTACAATCCAGCAGTTCCCAGGGTTTTTCTTTTGAAACAGTCTTGTACCGGATGATTTCATCTCCGATAACAGCTGCATGCAGGGTATTGTTCTTCATTTCGTTGAAAAAATCAGGATGTGTAATAAAAATGATCGTATCGTCAGAACTTAATTCCTTCGAAATCGTTGTGGAACCGACTTTTGCAAGCCTTGGATCAGGAACAGGCGTAACGTAGGGATCATTTGTAGTAATGAAGTTTGAAAGGGTATGTACACCCAAATGGATACCCTGTTTCTCAGCCTTATCTACACAACGTTTCATACTTTCCCAATTATCCGGGAAAAGATCTTTCCTGAGTTTGAAATGACCCCAGGTTTTAAAAG
>CAYLJE010000193.1:0-3907 GCA_964383915.1 uncultured Rikenellaceae bacterium | reverse complement strand
TGGAACTACAAATGGGACCTGAACCTAATGAACAATGGGGTATTAAATGATAGTGTTCGATGATAAATGGGGACAGTAAATACAGTATCCAACCTGATTTTTTTTTAATAATAACCAATTGAAATAAACTATGAGTAAAAAAATGATCTTATTGCTTGCTTGCGTGTTGACAATTTCAATTAACAATGTGCAGGCCCAAAAACTAAACCCTGTTGATTATGTAAGTACATTGGTGGGTACTGAGTCTGAGTATGACCTTTCCAACGGGAATACTTATCCTGCTATTGCCTTGCCATGGGGAATGAACTTCTGGACTCCTCAAACCGGTAAAATGGGTGATGGTTGGATATATACCTATAATGCCCACAAGATACAGGGGTTTAAACAAACCCATCAACCCAGTCCATGGATCAATGATTATGGACAATTCTCACTTTTCCCTTTGACGGGTGATTTAAAAATAAACGGGGAAAAACGGGCCAGTTGGTTTGGGCATAAAGCTGAAACAGCAAAACCTTATTATTATAAGGTTTACCTCGCTGATTATGATGTTACAACAGAGATCACTCCGACAGAACGTGCTGCAATGTTTCGTTTCACATTTCCTAGAAACGATAAATCTTATGTATTGGTTGATGCTTTTGATCATGGTTCATATATAAAACTTATTCCTTCGGAAAATAAAGTAATAGGTTATACTACACGTAACAGCGGAAGTGTTCCCGGAAATTTCAAAGATTATTTTATCATTGTTTTTGATAAACCTTTCGTGAAAAGCATGATCTGGAGCGGTGAGCATCTGGTGAAAGATGTTTCTGAATTACAGGATGACCATGTAGGAGCTGCTATTCAGTTTAAAACAAAGAAAGGGGAACAAATCAACGCCCGGGTGGCTTCTTCTTTTATCAGTTTTGAACAGGCTGACCAAAACCTGAAAGAACTGGGAAATAATTCGTTTGATGAAATAAAGTCAAAGGGGAAAGCGATCTGGAATAAAGAACTATCACGTATAACAGTTGAAGGCGGAACAGAAGATCAATTGAAAATGTTTTATTCCTCTTTATATCGCGTTTTGCTTTTTCCCCGTAAGTTTTATGAAATTGACAAAAATGGTAAAGTGTTTCATTACAGTCCTTATAATGGCAAAGTTCTTCCGGGGTACATGTTCACAGATAATGGTTTCTGGGATACTTTCAGGGCTGTCTTTCCTTTTTTTAATTTGATGTATCCATCTTTAAATGAGAAAATACAGGCAGGATTGGTGAATGCATACGAAGAAAGTGGCTGGCTGCCTGAATGGGCCAGCCCCGGACACCGGGATTGCATGATCGGTTCAAATTCTGCCTCGGTGATTTCCGATGCTTATTTGAAAGAGTGCCGGGGATATGATATTGAAACGCTGTATGAGGCAGTAGTTAAAAATTCAAAAAATGAAGGTCCTTTGCATTCTGTTGGACGTTATGGCGTAAATTATTATAACAAACTGGGATATATACCTTATGACGTGGGTATCAATGAGAATGTGGCCCGTACACTGGAGTATGCTTATGACGATTTTTGTATCTACCAATTAGGAAAAGCGCTGGGAAAACCGGAGAAAGAAATTGCCGTTTTTGCCAGAAGAGCAGAGAATTACAAGAATGTGTTTGATAAGGAAAACAAATTGATGCGTGGACGAAATAAAGACGGTACTTTTCAGTCCCCTTTTAATCCGTTTAAATGGGGTGGTGCCTTTACAGAAGGGAATAGCTGGCATTATACCTGGTCGGTTTTCCATGATGTGCAGGGACTGATTGACCTGACGGGGGGCAAAGATGAATTTGTGGATATGCTGGATTCTGTATTTGTATTACCTCCCACTTTTGATGATTCCTATTACGGAAAGATTATTCATGAAATCCGGGAGATGCAAATTGTTAACATGGGAAATTATGCTCATGGTAATGAGCCATGTCAGCATATGATTTATTTATACAACTATGCCGGGCAGCCCTGGAAAACACAATATTGGGTACGGGAAGTGATGAATCGTTTATATACCCCGGCGCCGGATGGTTATTGCGGTGATGAGGACACCGGACAAACATCAGCCTGGTATGTGTTTAGTGCGATGGGATTTTATCCTGTGTGCCCGGCTATTGATGAATATGTAATTGGAGCTCCGCTATTTAAAAAAATTACAGTGAGCCTCGAAAATGGTAAAATTATTAAAATTAATGCACCCAAAAACAGTGCAGAAAACCGTTATGTGGAAAAGATTGATTTTAACGGAAAGGAATATACAAAAAATTATTTTAATTATTCAGAACTCGAGAAAGGACCAATCATTAACATTGAAATGGGGAATATGCCGAATAAGAACAGAGGGACGAAAGAGTCTGATTTTCCTTATTCTTTTTCAAAAAGAAAAAAATAGGACATAAAAAATGAAAAAATAATTGCCAACGTCGATGATTATTTCTCTATATGGGAAATGGTAAACCAGTAACAAAATTAACTAATTTTAAAATAATAATCATGAAAAAAACAAATTTATTCGCGTTTGTCTTTTCCTGTTTTGTTGTGTTTATTTTGACTTCTGCCAGCAAATCTGATGCTGCCTTTAAAGGCTATGACAGAGGTGCAATCCAAACAGAGAAGGGTGTGAATGTGGCACCTGAAGATACCATACAAGTTGTGGGACATGCACACATGGACCAGAACTGGTTATGGACCACTTCCGAAACCAAGAAGATGTGTGATGATAATTTACGACAAGTAGTCGCGTTTATGAAAGAGTTTAAAGATTTTACTTTTATTCAAAGTATGGCTACTATTTACAGTCGTATCGAGAAGAATGATCCACCCCTCTTTGAAGAGATAAAAAAATATGTTAATGAAGGCCGCCTGGAACTGGGAGGAGGCATGTGGGATGAAGGAGATGAAAATCTTTCATCGGGGGAAGCCCTGTCACGGTCCTTTCTTCTTGGACAGCGGTATTTTTTGAGCCGGTTTGGAAAAATAGCAAAAGTGGGTTGGTTGCCTGATGATTTTGGGCATGTTTCGCAGTTCCCGCAGATATTGAAACTGTCGGGTTGCAATTATTTTTATTTTATGAGGTGCAGGCCTTATTTGGGAACGTTTTGGTGGGTTGGTCCTGATTCTTCGAGGGTATTGTGTTACTCAAATTACACTTACAATGGGAATATTACCAAGGATCTCCGGGAGGATTTGAAAAAAATTACCCCTGATAAACACCGGTTATTAAAAATTACCGGGGTAGGCGACCATGGTGGAGGTCCCACCCGGGACATGATCAACAGGGTTCATCAGCTTGATAAAACTCCCGGGTATCCGGCAGTAAAATTTACCACGGCAGAAGACTTTTTTAAAAAGGCTTCGTCCGAGATGGACGGCCGCCCTACCCACCGTGGTGAAATGGAGTTTATTTTTGAAGGTTGCTATACTACGGTTTCCGATATAAAGGCAGGCAACCGGAATTGTGAAAATGCTTTGTACAGCAGCGAGTTTTTAAATACGATTAACTGGCTGAATGGCGGAGTGTACCCGGCAGAAGAACTTCGTAATAGTTGGAAAACGGTTACATTTAATGAATTTCATGATATCCTGTGTGGCTCTGCTATTAATGAAGCGAATAAAGAAGCCATTGCACTTTATTATGTTGCTCTTCGTAAAGCCAACAGCTTACGCGACTTTGCTTTTCACGAATTATCCGATGAGGTTAATTTTAAAACCAACATGGGTCAGCCGGTTGTGGCATTTAATCTTCATCCCTATAAACATAAAGCCATTGTCGAGGCTGAAGTTTATTCTCATAACAAACCTTTCACTGCCAAATTAGCCTTTTGGGGAAATTATTACGGATCCAATAATGTTATACCCATCAACAGAGGTCAGGGTCTGGTGC
>CAYLJE010000192.1:0-3934 GCA_964383915.1 uncultured Rikenellaceae bacterium | reverse complement strand
AGAAATTGTAGGGACACAACATGTTGTGTCCCAGGAGAAATAGGAAAGAAAAGAGAAACAGAGCATAAAAGCAGAAAGTAATGAAAGTTAGATCATCAATAAAAAAAAGAAGTGCTGACTGTAAAATTGTCAGAAGAAAAGGACGTTTGTATGTGATTAACAAAAAAAATCCGAGGTATAAACAACGTCAGGGATAGTATAACGAATAAAAGAACAGATAAATGGCAAGACTTGTAGGTGTAGATTTACCTAAAAACAAAAGAGGCGAGATTGGCTTAACCTATATTTTTGGGGTAGGCAGGAGTACGGCTCAGAAAATTCTCGATAAGGCCGGCATTGACAGGGATATCAAAGTCAGGGATTGGACTGACCAGCAAATAACCGCACTCAGAAAAATTCTGAATGAACAGTATAAACTGGAAGGGGAGTTACGGTCTGAGACGCAGATGAACATCAAACGCCTGATGGACATTGGCAGCTATCGGGGCATACGCCACAGAATAGGCATGCCCGTCAGAGGACAGCGTACCCGTACCAACGCACGTACGAGAAAAGGGAGGAAAAAAACCATTGCAAACAAGAAAAAAGCAACCAAATAACAGGTAAAGAAAATGGCAAAGAAAACCAAATCGTCAAAGAAACGGGTTGTCAAAGTTGAACCTGTCGGCCAGGCTCATATTCAGGCTACGTTTAACAATATTATCATTACATTAACCAATAATGCGGGTCAGGTGATCAGTTGGTCATCGGCCGGGAAGATGGGATTCAGAGGGTCTAAGAAAAATACACCTTATGCTGCCCAGGTAGCTGCTGATAATTGTGCAAAAGCAGCCTACGATATGGGGCTCAGGAAGGTGAAAGTATTTGTAAAAGGTCCCGGTTCAGGAAGAGAATCAGCCATACGTACGATCCACAGCAATGGCATCGAAGTGGCCGAAATTGTTGATGTTACCCCGCTGCCACATAATGGTTGCCGGCCACCTAAAAGAAGAAGAGTATAATTATTAATTAGAATAAACAGAGAAAAAATGGCAAGATATACTGGACCCAAATCAAAAATAGCCAGAAAATTGGGAGATCCGGTTTTTGGACCGGATAAACATTTTGAAAAAAAGAATTACCCGCCGGGAATGCACGGGCAGAATAAGAGAAGAAGAAAAACCTCGGAATATGGGGTGCAACTGAAAGAAAAACAGAAAGCCAAATATACTTATGGCGTGCTGGAACGTCCGTTCAGAAATCTTTTCCAAAAAGCATCTTCCGCCAAAGGGATTACCGGGGAAGTCCTGTTGCAGTTATTGGAGTCACGGTTGGATAATGTCGTTTACAGATTGGGCGTTGCTCCTTCCCGTGCAGCTGCCCGCCAACTGGTTAGCCATCGTCATATTAGGGTAAACGGGGATATTGTAAATATTCCTTCTTATCAGGTAAAGCCTGGGGATATTATTGGAGTCAGGGAACGTTCCAAATCGCTTGAAGTCATTAGCGCGTCTTTGTCATCAGCCAGATATGCACAATTCCCCTGGCTGGAATGGGATGACTCCCTGATGACAGGGAAATTTATGAATATGCCGAAGCGGGAAGAAATTCCGGAAAATATCAAAGAGAATTTAATCGTCGAACTTTACTCGAAATAAACATAATATATTGAATACATGGCCATTTTAGCTTTTCAAAAACCAGACAAAGTCATCATGCTCGAGGCTACGGATTCCTATGGAAAATTCGAATTCAGACCCCTTGAACCTGGGTATGGCATCACCATCGGAAATGCCTTGCGGCGTATTCTGCTCTCATCTCTTGAAGGATATGCTATTGTTAGCATTAAAATTGAAGGGGTGGAACATGAATTTTCTTCTATTCCCGGTGTAATGGAGGACGTGACGGATATTATCCTTAATCTGAAACAGATACGTTTTAAGAAACGTATTGAAGATGCGGAAGGAGAAAAATTGGTGGTTACTATTTCCGGTCAGGATGAATTTAAAGCAGGAGATATCTCAAAATATCTCAACAGTTTTGAAATACTTAATCCCACCCTGGTGATCTGCCACATGGAGCCCAACGTTAAACTGATGATGGAAATTACTATCAACAAGGGCCGTGGTTATGTCCCGATGGAAGAAAACCAACCCGAGGATGCTCCGTTTGGACTGATCGCGTTGGATGCCATCTATACCCCAATAAAAAATGTGAAGTATGCGGTAGAAAACTACAGGGTGGAACAGAAAACCGACTATGAAAAACTGATCATTGAGGTGGACACCGACGGCTCCATCCATCCCAAGGAAGCCTTGAAAGAAGCTGCCAAAATACTCATCTATCATTTTATGCTTTTCTCTGATGAGAAAATTACACTCGATCAGGCCGAAGAAATGGAAAATGAGGAGTTTGATGAAGAAGTTTTACATATGCGCCAGCTCTTGAAGACTAAACTGGTGGATCTCGACCTGTCGGTAAGAGCGTTAAACTGCCTGAAAGCTGCTGAGGTAGAGACGCTCGGAGATCTTGTTAAATACAATAAGACAGATCTTTTGAAATTCAGAAACTTTGGGAAAAAATCACTGGCTGAACTTAGTGAGTTGCTTACTTCTATGGGATTGGTCTTCGGCATGGATACAAGCAGATATAAACTGGATAAAGAATAGTTATTAACAGGTATAAGGAATTAAGAAGATGCGACACAGGAAAGCTTTTAATCATCTCGGAAGAACAAGTGCTCATCGGAAGGCGATGCTGGCAAATATGGCAAATTCCCTGATCATGCATAAGCGGATTACGACTACCACAGCCAAAGCCAAAGCTTTGCGTATGTTCATTGAACCGCTTATTACTAAATCAAAAGAAGATACTACCCATTCGAGAAGGATCGTTTTTTCTTCTCTCAAAGATAAATATGCCGTAGCTGAACTTTTCAGGGAAATCTCGCCGAAAGTGGTTGACCGGCCGGGAGGATATACCCGTATCCTTAAAATGGGAAACAGACACGGTGATAATGCGGATATGTGTATGATCGAACTGGTAGATTACAATGAAAATATGTTAGAATCTGTTGGGGAAGCAAAAGCCAAAACGACTCGTCGTGGTAGAAGAGGACGGAAAAAGGCTGTTAAAGAAGCTCCTGAACCGGCAACAGAAAAAACAACGGTTGTCTCCGAAGAGGTGAGCGAAGCCCCGGAACAGGCCGGAACAGAAGGTGCAAAAGCTGCTGAAACTCCCGGTGAAAATGAAACGGCTGTTCCCGGAGAAGAGCCGGAAAACGAAACTCCGGAGCCTGAAGCAGAACAGACTGCGACAGCGGAAAAAATATCTGGGCCGCAAGAAGAAGTTAAGAAAGATACAGATGCCCCTGCTGATGAGAAGAAAGAAGATAAAGCCCCTGAAAAGGATACATAGGTTTTATGTTATTCATATAGAAAATCCGCCTCCATCCGGGAGCGGATTTTTTTTGGATATTCCGCAGTGGTCATATCATTCAGCATACTGCACAAAAAATGAAATATATCTACCTATTAAAATAGGTATTTTAATACCTATTTTAATACCTATTTTCCTAAAAAGATACAGGTAGTATATTAGATAAAGCAGGATGGCTGACCCAGGGAAAAAATGAATGTATTTTATCTTTATATTCCACGGGGGTGAAAGAATATAATTTATTTCTGCTGATAAAAGAATAAGGCAGGGGACCCCTTCTAAAATATTTTTCAGGAAGGATTTTTTACTATTATTCCGGGTTCCGTGTGGTTGGTTTTGTGTGAGAATATTAGCATATTTACAGTGTAGATTTGCAGAGAGTATAAGAGTATAATTAGTGTCCGTCCATAAAGTCAGTGTTTGATTCAGAATGTTCGAGTTCGAGGCTTGCGTCCCGATTTATCGGGATAAAATCAAGGAGTTTACTTTTGTAAATGACTGTTTTAAAGACGAGCAT
>CAYLJE010000191.1:0-3950 GCA_964383915.1 uncultured Rikenellaceae bacterium | reverse complement strand
TAGTTTTGTTTAGATTTGCAATCAACATGACTGGACATGCAAGCATATGCACAGACATGTTTTCTAAACAGAACAGTTATTCAGGAATATGTGTGGTATCATTGGATACATTGGATCAGGAGAGGCCTATCCGGTGTTAATCAACGGATTAAAGAGACTGGAATACAGAGGATATGATTCTTCCGGTATTGCTGTTGCCGGCAAAACGATGCAACTATTCAAGCGAAAAGGAAAAGTCAGTGATCTGGAAGAATATATCGGACAACAGGAGCTCCGGGGCCATTTGGGTATTGGACACACCCGGTGGGCAACCCATGGAACACCAGAAGACAGAAATGCCCATCCCCACCGGTCTATGCACGGTCATTTTATTCTGGTCCATAACGGAATCGTAGAAAACAATATACGATTACGGGAAAGACTTTCTGCACGAGGGTACCGTTTCCGGTCGGAAACAGATACCGAAAGTATTGTCAACCTGATTGAATATATTTATCTGAAAGGAAAAGTTCCGGCCGCCACTGCCATACGTCTGGCCCTGAAAAAGATTATCGGCGCTTACGGGCTGGGAATAATATGCACAGACGAACCGGATATATTATTTGCTGCCAGAAAAGGAAGTCCCCTGGTTATCGGTATAGGGGAAAATGAGCATTATATCGCCTCTGATGCCCCGGCGATCATGGAATATACCAGAAAGGTCATTTATCTTAATGATGATGAGATGGCCATAATTACCCGGGATCATTTGACCATACAATCGGGTAAAAATCACATAAAAAACCCCGTTGTAAAGATTCTGGACCAGGAAATCGGAGAAATTGAAAAGGGGGACTTTCCACATTACATGCTGAAAGAGATTTTTGAACAACCCCGGTCAATACGTGACACTTTCAGGGGACGAATTTCCGAACAGCCATCTGATCTTAGACTGGGAGGGTTATACGAGGTCATGCCCCGAATATTACAAGCCCGGCGTATCATAATCATTGGATGCGGCACTTCATGGCATGCCGGCCTGATCGGAGAATATCTGATAGAAGAGTTTGCCCGTATTCCTGTTGAAGTAGAATATGCTTCGGAATTTCGTTACCGGCATCCGGTTATTACAAAAAGAGATGTTATCATCGCCATCAGCCAAAGCGGAGAAACAGCAGACACCCTTGCTGCCATCCGGAAAGCCCGGGAGGCCGGAACGATTGTTTTGGGAATTTGTAACGTGGTAGGCTCCAGTATCCCCAGAGAAACAATGGGAGGGGTTTATACCCATGCAGGACCTGAAATCGGCGTAGCATCCACCAAAGCTTTCACGTCACAGGTAACGGTACTGACGATGATTGCCATGCTCCTGGCCCGTAAAAAGAAACTCCTCCCTGACGATCATTTCAACCGGTTTATCCATGAACTTCAGAACCTCCCTGAGAAGATTCTTGAGATACTGAAAAATAGCAATGATACTATCCGTAACCTGGCACGCGCATATAAAAATGTAAATAATTTCCTTTACCTGGGAAGAGGGTATTTTTTCCCTGTGGCACTTGAAGGAGCCCTGAAGCTAAAGGAGATTTCATATATTCACGCCGAAGGGTATCCGGCAGCAGAAATGAAACATGGCCCGATTGCCCTGATTGATGAGAACATGCCGGTTGTTGTCATCGCTCCCAAAGATGACACTTATGATAAGATTGTCAGTAATATTCGTGAAATAAAAGCAAGAAAAGGAAAGGTAATTGCTATTGTAAGCCAGAAAGATGTGGTTATCAGAGAGCTGGCCGATCATATTCTGGAAATTCCTCCCACTTGTATGGCACTGACACCACTGCTGGCAGTTATTCCACTCCAGCTTCTGGCCTATCACATCGCCGTTCTCAGGGGGTGCAATATAGATCAGCCCCGAAACCTGGCAAAATCAGTAACTGTAGAATAATTTTTTCAATAATGACACCATGACTTCTTTCCGTCATCTTACAAAAGAAGAGATAGGACAGCTAAGAAAACAACAATGTAGAGCCGATAACTGGAATATTATAGTTGTTGCCGATCCTTTCCGGGCAGAAAGAATATTTGATGTTGCTTTTTCGGGAGAAATAAAGCTGTATCCTTTTGACAAAACAATAACCACATCCAGTGGCAGAAGGGTATTCTCCGGAATGTATCATGCTTCCCTGCATCAATGTACAATTGGTCCTGATGTATATATTTCCGGTGTCAGGGGAGAAATTTCAAATTATAATATCGGCAGAGAAGTTTTTATTGAAGACGTACAACGCATCATTGTCGAAGGAGAAAGCACGTTTGGAAATGGAACAGAAGTAGATGTTATGGATGAAACCGGCGGCAGGAGCGTGAAAATTTTTGACAGGCTTTCTGCTCCTCTTGCTTATATACTGGCCATGTACCGGCACCGTCCAAAGCTGACCCGTGCACTCAACCGGATGATTGACCGTTATGCCAACAGAGTACAAACCGTTTCAGGAAAGATCGGAGATTATGTCATGATTAATCATGCCGGCACCATCAAAAACGTGCATATCGGACCCCATAGTAAAATTGAAGGATCCAGGTATTTATTTGACGGCAGCATCAACAGCAGTATGACCGATCCGGTATATATCGGCCCCGGTGTAATCATGAGACACTTTATTGTTTCTGAGGGTTCAAAGATAACCGATGATGTAATCCTGGATTATTGTTTTATCGGGCATGCCTGCGAGATGAGCAAACAATTCTCGGCCGTACACTCTTTGTTTTTCAGCAACTGTGTATGTCATCACGGGGAAGCCTGTGCCGTATTCGCCGGACCTTATACGGTCACCCACCATAAGTCAACCTTATTAATTGCCGGCATGTTTTCTTTTTTTAATGCCGGCAGCGGGTCAAACCAAAGCAATCACATGTATAAGCTGGGACCTGTTCATCATGGCGTCATGGAAAGAGGATCTAAAACAGCCAGTGATACTTACATCCTGTGGCCTGCCAAAGTCGGCGCCTTTACCGTAGTTATGGGAAGACATTACAAAAACCCTGACACATCTGACCTTCCCTTTTCTTACCTGATTGAAAACAAAGATGAAAGTTTCCTTGCACCCGCAGTAAATCTGCGTAGCGTTGGCACCATACGGGATGCCCGGAAATGGCCCGAAAGAGACCGTAGAAAAAATCCGGACTATGCAGACCTTATAAATTTTAATTTGCTTGGTCCTTATACCATCAATAAAGTTATTGCAGGCAGGAATCTCCTGCAGAGTCTGGTACAATATTCAGGGGAAAAGTCGGAGTTTTATTCTTATGAAAACGTAAAAATCACCCGTCCTGCACTGATGCGAGGCATTCGTTTGTATGACATCGCCCTGTATAAATTTTTAGGAAACTCACTGATACAGCAAATAACATCAGGAAACTTCAGTAATCTGGAGGAACTGAGAAAAGTTTTATCTCCGCAAACTACAACAGGTGAGGGAAAATGGACTGATCTGGCCGGATTGATTGCCCCATTGAGTGAAGTAGAAAAATTGGCTGACAGGATTGAAAACAATAAGATCCGAAGTGTAAAAAATATTGGAAAAGCTTTTCAGGAGCTTCATAATCACTATTATAGCTGGACATGGAATTGGGCAGTAGATATTCTTGAAAAAGAAACCGGCAAAAAGGTCTCCACATGGACTGTCCACGATGTCCGGGCTTTGGTAAAAAAATGGCGGAAGAGCGTCATTGACCTGGATAAAATGCTCTATGATGATGCAAAAAAAGAATTCACGCTTATTTCCCAGACCGGTTTTGGCATTGACGGAGACCAGCAGACCAGAAGTCTCGATTTTGAGCAGGTGAGAGGAAAATTTGAGAAAAATCCTCAGGTAGCTTCCATACGAAAACACCTTAAAAAAAAGACAGAACTAGGAAACAGTGTATTAAAACTACTCGGTGAAATTAAATAGTGTTTGTCCATAATG
>CAYLJE010000190.1:0-3981 GCA_964383915.1 uncultured Rikenellaceae bacterium | reverse complement strand
TCCTTAGTTTAGGAATAATTTATGACCATTTAAACAACCTGTGAAAATCGGTGTTAATAATAGTATCAGTTACCGACCTGAATACAAAAAAGATATAAGCTCCTTTGTCTGACTTAAATTGACCTGATACCTTTTGTTTGACCTTGATATTTCTTATGGCCCTTTCCGAAGCATTGTTATCTGGTGGAACCTTGGAATAATAAAGAAAAGTAAACACAAATCCCCGGTATTTATTCAATCGTTTTTGGAAAGCCACCAGTTCATTGTGTTTTGTCTCCAATTTATAATCTAATAATCTATCAAATCGTTTTTCGATAGATGCTCTCTCTGGATTGTGTATATAGTAATCCACTTTACTCTGAGTTTTTATTAAAACTGAAAGTGGACTTTTATTCATAACCATTGATTATATCATATCACAATTAATTAATCAATTATACTCTGTTCATAATCCAATCTTATTGTTGATAACTCCTGATTTTCAACTATTCCAATTATTGACTATTTTTGACACTGATTAGTTATGTTTTACTATATGTTACAAGCATGACTTATGAACAACATAATATGAAATTAAATTCCTATCTTTGCCTATGACCTTTTTAGATTGGGCTCATTAATAATAAGAGAAAAGGGGGAAAGGTGAGGTTCAACACCTTTACCTCTCTTTCGTGTGAAAAAGAACACTATGAAAAAACTATTTATAATTTTAATTCTTATTATGCCAATGCTGTTAACAGCTCAAACATCTGTTAACAAACATATCGCTTATGATAAAAAATTAGCGGCTAAGTATGGTTTAGAAATAGCAGAACCATCAAATCATTTGGAACCTGCGCCTGAATGGCTTCAAAATACGGATATGATTTTTGCCGATTGGACGGTAGCGGCAAATATGCAAAACACGCCATTCAAAGTATGGAAAGGATATAAAGTTGAGTTAGAGGACACACTAATTAAAAGAATCGTTCGATTACAGCCCTTGTATGGAAAGGTAAAAGTGCATGAACAGAAACCAGTTACAATTGATGGACATTTTGACGGATCAGCTATTAAAGGGGTGAAACTTATTTCGCATGTTCCACATAGCAAGACAGCTTTTAAACAAGCACATGAACAAGGATTTAAAGTTATTCCCTATGTCCATTTCACTGACATTCATTCTTATTACGCCGATCAGGATATCTTTCTTTTTCAGCATCCTGAGATATTGCTCAAAGATGATAAGGGTAGATGGGTTCATCTCAAAATGGATGGTACATATAGATTGTACAGATATCTTGTTTGCACCAACAGTCCCAGCTATTGGAAACTTTCGTTAGCATATGTAAAAAAGTTAATGGATTGGGGAGCAGATGGTGTATTTATAGATAATGTTGGAAATCGGAAGCCATGCTTTGCTCCTAAGTATACAAAACTAAATCCCGAATTTGGTCCCTATGTTCATGAACATCTTTTCCCCGGAGCCACACATAATTATGCTTTTGATCGTTTTCTTCAGACAGTGCGTTCCCTGGTCAAGAGCTACGGCAATGATAAAGTGGTCATTCTTAATTCAGGTATTGGAACAGAGTTTCAAAAGGATGGTGACTGTTGTATGATGGAGTCATTTATCTATAGTTGGGCCTGGAAGGGGAGAAACCCAAACCAAAAGTGGACAGATATTAAGAAGCGGGCAAAAGAAAATGAATGGTTTGTAAAAGCCGGTCGTCGGTTAACTGCTTTGTCTTATCTTGACCCATCTCGAAAAGAAGTGAAAGATGATGCTTACTGGGCATTCAGCGCGGCCAGATTGCTGGAAATAATCTGGTGGTCCAATTTGAAAAATACCGGTGCGGAACGACTTTACCAGGCACATATGGGGAAAAGCCTGCAACCGTTACAGGAAGTAGATCAAGTTGCTTACAGAACTTTTGAAAATGGGATCATAGTTCTGAATGATGGCGCGGAAAATAAAACAATTACAATCAGCCTACCCTCTAAATTTCATCATAAACAACTTTTAGATTTGTATGATGGAAAAAGGCAGGTAAAAGTTGTTAACGAACAGATAGAAGTTACTGTTCCTATGCAAAAAGCTAGAGTCTATCTAGTAATTAATGGAAATAAATTATGAAAAAAAATTTCAGGGATAAAGGACAGGCTTTCGGGATGGATATAACTGATAAAGCAACGTGGGGTAACATATGTTAGGTTGTGGTTGTAGGTTAATAATAAGGGAGGGGGTAAAAATGAGGTTCAACACCTTTACCTCTCTTTTCTATAAAAAAGGTTAATATTACTCTATGGATAAGATAGACAATCATATTTACGATATCTGGACCTGGTATTTGAAAACCAGGACAGATTACCACTCAGAATTGATAAGGTTTATTTTGGGAATCCGAGAGATGAACAGAACCCTGAGGCCGTACCTTTTAAATATTTAGATAGCGATAAGGTCAGGTGGAAAATTCGGTAACGAGTATTAAAACTTTTAAAAGTGTAGAATTATGATTAAAAAAGGAATAGATGTTAGGTTAAATATAAAACCTGGTTATCTTCATTTAATTCATCAGTATGCTTATGAAGGACCATGCAGGTCCGGGACAGACAGGCAGTTGACCAAAGAGTTTGATGAAAAAACAGGTAAGGAGAAATTTGCAAATTTTAAAACAACCCTTAGAACGGTTTATTCCGAAGATGATGTTAATATGCTTGAACCGGCTTATTTAACATGGACTGACGAGTTTATATTAAAAGAAGAACAGATAGAAAAACTTATGAAGGATGCAGTTGAAACCGACTTGTATCTGTTTGACGGTGTTTTTCATCAGTTTCCTGCAAGTGAAATCGCCGTAAGGTTTAAAAAACCTGTTGGAATCATCGGTTGTTGTGCAAGTACTGACGGCGTTGCTGCGTTAAGAGCAAAAGGGCTTGAGGCTTACGGGTTTATTGATCCCCAACATGCAGCGCAACAGATGAATTTTTTCCGGGTGAAGAAAGCTATCCGTAACACCAATGTGTTGGTTGTCTTAAAAAATGATATGATATCAAAAGGGGTCTTGAGTACTATTGCTGATCTGGAAAGGCTTAAGATGAATCTAGGCGTACGGTTTACTTACATCAATGCAGAAGAGATTCTGGATGAGGTAAATAATCTTACCGGGGGGGAAAAGGCCCTGGCACGGAAAATAGCAGAAGATTTGGTGAGTGGTGCGGAGAAAAACAGCATGAAAAAGGAGATGATTATTCGGTCGGCAGAATTTTATGTGACCACCAAAAAAATGCTTGAGAAATATGAATGTAACGCTTTTACCCTTCCTTGTTTTGAGATTTGTGCCACTAGAAGACTAAATAAAGAAAAATTCACATTTTGTCTTACACATTCCCTGCTAAAAGAAGAAGGGATTCCTTCTGCCTGTGAATCAGACATAAATGTTTTAATGGCAATCAATGTTCTGATTAATCTGACCAAGAAAGCTCCGCATATGGGGAATACACATCCTCTGGCACATGAAGAAAAATTGGATCAGTCCATACCGTCCGGACTGGCTGTCCCCAGTGAGGTGGAAAGGATGGATAATATTGCCTCGATCTGGCATGCCGTTCCGACAAGAAAAATGAAGGGAATCCATGAAAAAACCTTGCCATATTCCATTCAGGCATTTACACATAGTGGCTGGGGAGCTACAATAAGATATGATTATAACAGAGACAAAGGTGAAACCATAACGCTTCTCCGTTTCCATCCTACGGGAGAAAAAATGATGGTCGTGAAAGGAAAAATTGTTGCAGGTTCAGGATTTGATAAAGTAGGATGTGATACCGGCCTTTTCTTCCAAGTCGATAATATAAAAGATTTTTTTGAGAAACAGTTAGACTTTGGCCATCATTTTGCTTGGGTGTACGGGGATTATGTGGAAGACATTAAAGATTTGGGGAAAATACTCGGGATAGATGTTATAACTGCCTGATTTTTGAACATCGTTGAATATTTTT
>CAYLJE010000189.1:0-4024 GCA_964383915.1 uncultured Rikenellaceae bacterium | reverse complement strand
CATCCACTTCAAGCATTTCGATATGACCGCCAAATGTTGCAACCTGCCGCGTGAGATCAGTATAAATATCCAGCATACCCCCATAATAATGACCCATACACCCCATCCGGTTATGTGCCATGATATTTGCAACCTTAGCTGCTGCAATCCAATCGGATACCTCCTGCCAGCATGCATCGGCCTCATTATTTAGCACCCCTGTTATCTGATGAAATCTGATCCCTGTTCGCTTAAACACATTGGCGATCTCGGGAACGGGGCAGGCAGCGCAATAGGCAAGCCATTCCCCTGTCATTTTTGTCCGGTCTTCCAGACTGTTGAAATAAGTATAATCAATAGATTCTTCCGGCGATAAATTCAATATAATCACGGGAACCTTTGCCCGCCGAACAACCGGCAAGACAGTGGATGACAAGGCATACGTAGTAACATGCAGAAAAATAATATCCACGTCAGCCTGCCTGAACTTATGCCCCGCTTCAAATGCTTTTTCCGGGGTATCAATCAAACCAAGATTTATAATTTCTACATTATGTTTGGTCAATTTATTATTTACCTCGGAGAGATAACCTTTGAGTCTTTCTTTTAACCCTTTAAATTGTCCCCAGTACGCATCAAGACCAATGCCAAATAATCCAACTTTAGTTTTCATTAGATATTTTTGATTTAATTAATATTCGAACTGGTCCTATCAAACCTGATTTTAATAATTCAGAATTTTTTTGATAGAATTTAGCCGTTGTAAAAGTATACCTTCCCGAAGTCCGGGCTTGTTTTTCCAGTAACCATTCAGGCCACTGACCATTTTTAATTCCATCATCAGGAAACTGTTCATCTCCGATCAGCCTGTTTGGCCATAGATTTGCTACTTCAATCTCAAGTTGGTTATTTCCAGAAAGAGCTGCTCCGGATATTTTCAATCTGTAAGGCGAAGTCCAGACAACTCCCATATCTTTTCCATTGATACGTACCCTGGCCAGATTGTTTACTTCGCCCAGATCAAGATAAACATCAATATTTTTATTTGAAACAATATGATCGGAAAGTTGTATGGTATTACGATAGATTGCGATACCTGAATAATATCTGATGCCCTTTATTTTGTTCTTTGTCCAATCTTCCAATTTATCGAAGATTACATTTTTGGGGCCTCCCCATTTCGGGTCGAACGAAACATTCCATGGACTCTTCACTTCTAATAAGATTTTCGGTTCGATAAAGTTTTTTGCCACTAAATATTTGACCTTTCGTGCTTTAACATTTTTATCAAAAACAATAAAAAAGCTTTGGTAAGGTTCAAATTCCAATGGTATCTGCGTACGGTCATGCTGTGTAACAAAATCGGGAAGTAAGCGGGTTTCTCCCGTCAGGGGATCCCACAATTCGGGGACTCCTTTACTGACCCGAAAAATACAGACGACATTTATCCTCCTATTGGTTTTGTTGGAAACAAAATAGATATCCCAGGTTTTTTGTGAACGATGTGTATATCGTATAGCCTCAGTTGATTCAAAATCGGGTTGAATTCCCATCTTTTTCAGTAGAGTGGCTGTAGAATCGTAGTTTGGGTATAGATCAGGCAAATGGATATTAGAAAAAGTTCCGCCCCAATAAATTTTACCTTTTCCAAAACGATGTTCAGAAATCTCAATCGGAGAAGCAGATTTTCCCCACATCATCATTGCTTTTGAAGCAACCAATTGATCACATTCAGGATAATTTACCAAACTTGGCGATTTACGCGGCGGATTCCCAATAATCACTGCGCCCGCTTTCACCAATGATTCAATTTTATCCAGCAGTGCAGGAGTCATTGTTTCTATGGCCGGCAAAACCAGCAAACGGTAACTTGCACCTCCCGGAAAGACGATCCGCTTGTCTTTAACAATTGCCCTGTACAATTGTGATGGTGAACATCCGTCGAAATTATAACCTTTCCGATCTGGAAGCACTTCATCTGCGGTTAATGCCGAGGAGGGAGCACGAAACACATCGGGAGCTCCTTCCGGTGTCAGATAAAGAATGTCAGCTACCGATTTACCTTGCTGCAATATATACTGACAACGCGTAATATAACGATGATACCCATCAGCCATAGGCCACCATGTCTGGTTCCGATCCCAGTGAACACCGAATGGCCCCATGGTCATCCCCGGTTTCAGGCTATCATTGAGTGACTGATGTTGAAAAGTATGATATACCAACCTGTTTACGCCACAGGCAAAAGCCCAGTCTCCCTGGTTTTTCATTGATCCCGGAAATTGTTTCCAGGCATCTTTATAGGCAGTAAAAGCTTCAGCCGCAACAACCGGATTCCCGTTTACATGAGCAATTGAAGCAGCCTCAATGCAGCTAAATGACGAGTTGAAGCCATAACCCTTACTCCAAAATTCACCCATAGGTACATCGGCAACAGAACCCAATTCCAAATCGGCTGTTGGATTCATGTCATATGGTTCAATGGAAAGGCCAAGATTATACTTTTGTCCATATTTTTTAAGATGAATGGCATAGTTTTCAATGACCAGTTCCTGTGCTGTCTGTCGCAGATCCCATAAAAATCGTTCGCTTTCACCCAGACTTCCAACTACCATTCCTGAATAAACCGGATAATATGGAAGTGGATCGTAACCTCTTCGTTTTTTAAATTCTTCCCTGAAATTCTGACTCCAGTTCTGTGCACCCATTTCCCAGCTATCCAAGTGGAGCATTTTCACACCTCCCGGTAAATTATTATCCGGAATCCCGATTTTCTTAAACAATTTACCTGTAAAATAAGCCAGATGAGCATTAAGGGCTGCGGTATCAAATTTATCGACTTCAAAACCCAACCCGGCCAATGGAGCAAACCGGGTACTTGTTCCGTTGCTTCGGCTTCCCACGCGCATGATCGTCCAGTTACCTTTAGGCACTCCCCATTCCAATGTACCATCCGGCTTCAGGAAACGACTAACATCAATTATTTTATTTTTTGCAATCATTGATCCTGCCGGTAGTTCACGGTATTTTACCAGCGAAGGTAAAAATTGTTTCACACCCGGCCTGGAAGTATATGGAGCCCGGTAATAGAGCGCCTTCTCATCGATATCTTTTATTTTGAAATCGGATGAGGGAGTGGGAAATGCCAGAACTTTAATATCTTCATAATAATTTTTCCACTGTTTCATCAGTTCAGGAGTAAAATTTCCTGTACCGAAGTAAGGGCGCATTGCTTTTGGTTTCGGAAGTATGACTGTCCTTTTTCCCCCATTCCCTGAAACCCGTACACTGCTTGTAACCAAATATTTCATGGATTCCTTGGCTGACACCCATGGACCACCACTACCTGCCCACCCCGGGCCTACTCCCAAGCTAATTGCAATACCCAGCCTTTTGGCTTCAAGCACTGCATATCTGAACAAATCCAGCCACTCATTACTTAAAAAATCAACTTTACCACGCGGAATACCTACCTTAACCTCAAGAAAGATCGCACTACCGATGCCTGCAGTCTTCATCGACTCCAGATCTTCTGTTATCCCTTTTTCCGACATATTGCCATCCATAAAATACCAGTAAACACCTGGACGGGCTGAATCAGGAGGGTTTTCAAAACCCTCCTTTAAATCATCGACCGATGGTTCATTGGTTGGTGTACTGCAGCAAAGGGGACACATTGCTATAATAAAAATGAAAAATAATTTTATCAATCTCATTTTAGTAAATTTATCGGATATTCCATTGGTCCATGCAAAAAGTGAAGAATTCTTGCTCTCAAATTCATAATATTGCTAATATAGAATGCAAGCAGTACGAAATGTTTAAGATGTATGAGAATCTTTAGCGATAATGCTCATAAGTTCTTCTACCTTGCTCTTAATTAGTGTTTGATTTTATAAAGTTTCATTCGTATAATTATTGCCAAAGATGCAAATATTAAACTACATTATAATATACTTCACTTAACACTAGTCTTTAAATTTAATTACTGCAACAGAGAATGGGTTAAGCTTAACTTTATTTCCAGTCAATGGTATCTTTACGG
>CAYLJE010000188.1:0-4032 GCA_964383915.1 uncultured Rikenellaceae bacterium | reverse complement strand
AAATCCTGCGTTAGATTTTTTTTATAATTTTGACTGCTGAAAACCATACAACCTGAAAACTTATGTCCATTATTCTTCTGGTACTGTTTTATGTGTTTTTCCCAGTGCTAATTATATATCTTACAGGCAGGTATCATTCTATAAACCGGATAGGAGCGGTTGTAATTGCTTATGTCTTTGGATTACTACTGGGGAACATCGGCCTGTTTCCCGGGATGTCAGACTATTTCCATACTTTGTTACAGGGGAAAGTGTCACTTCCGGCCGATCAGGTACAAACATTATATGAACAGGGTAAAATCACAGCCGGGGATCTGATGCATAATAAGATTGCCGCCACACAGGATATGCTTACTTCCATTACCATCCCACTGGCTATTCCATTGCTGCTTTTTTCACTGAATATAAAAAAATGGTTTCGTCTGGCCGGGACTACCTTTCTTTCATTGGTACTGGCACTTACCTCAGTTTTCCTGGTGGTACTGCTTGGTTTCTATATTTTCAGGGATAAAATACCGGAAATTGGAAAAATCGCAGGGATGCTCATAGGTATTTATTCGGGGGGTACACCCAACCTTGCTTCTATCAAGGAGGCTTTACATGTGGATCCGGATATTTTTATCATGACCCATACCGCTGATATTGTTATCGGAGCTATCTGTATGTTGTTTTTACTGACTGTTGCCCAGAAGTTTTTCCTTCTTTTCCTGCCCCCTTTTAAAAACCATGCAGATAAGGAGACTACGGAAAGAATGACCCGCGAAGCGGAAGAGATGGATGACTACAAAGGGATATTTTCCCGGAAAGTCTTTCCAAAGTTAATGCTGTCCGTTTTGTTATCTGTTGTTATCCTGGCCATAGGTGCCGGCCTCGGGATGCTGGTACCCGACAAGTCCATGATGGCCGTGGTTATACTTACCATTACCACCCTGGGTATTGTTTTTTCATTGATACCTTATATTAACAAGATCGAGAAAACTTTTCAAACGGGCATGTACCTGATTATTGTTTTTTGCCTGGTGGTTTCTTCGATGGCCGATCTGCGGGGGATGATCAATGCGGAATACCTGAACCTGCTTTTGTATGTTGCCCTGGTATATTTTGGATCTTTATTTATCCATGTCATGCTCTCTATGATCTTTCGTATTGATGCCGATACGGTGATTATCACCTCCACCGCCATGATTTATTCTCCTCCTTTTGTACCGGTGGTTGCCTCAGCTCTTAAGAACAGGGATATCATCATCTCCGGTCTTACCACCGGGATCATTGGTTATGTTATCGGAAATTACCTGGGTATTTTTACCGGTTTTATACTGGGTTAAAACAGATAGTTCAATTCGATATAAAGTCCCGTGCTTCCGTCCTGCGGATCCAGTGCTTTTCCAAAGTCGCAGGCGATGATGAAATTTTCGTTCATGGCAATATGTAATCCTGTGCCTAACGTGGAATGTAATTTTTCTTTCCGGCCGGAGAAATAATCACTCATTTTTTCACCCGGATCCAGGATAACATGGCTTTTGTCAACAGAAACCGGCTGAACGACCATCCCTGCATCCCAGAAAGCACTTAGTCCGAAATAGAGATTTTGATTCAGGAAAGTCGTCCGGATAGCTTTCCATCGGATCTCGGCATTGCCATATACCACTCCTTTTCCAACAATGCGGTTCCGTAAAATACCCCGGAGGGTCTTGGAGCCTCCGAGACCTTCAGAGTAAGCTCCTTTCATAAAAGAGGTCATCATGAGCGGGTAAGAATAAAAAGGAGCTTTTCCCCCAATGATCCCCTGATAAGCAACCCTGTAAGCAAAGGAAAGATCACGTTTTATCAGGGTGAAATACTGCCGGTGGATAATAGCGACCTGCGTATGTCCAAAATTCCCGTTACCGAGGAAAGAAGGAGCAGTTTGGAAAGTTATTTCACTCCATACTCCTTTCATGGGATTGGGCTCGTTATCACGGGAGTCATAGGTGATCCCCGCTTTCAGATAATTGACCCAGCCGCCGTCTTTTTCTTCCGGGGTGATGATGCCCCAGTCAACATATTTATCATACAAACCCGGAACATCCGGTAATTGTTTGTCCGGAGCTTTTCCTTTGTTGAGACGGCTGATATCTACCGGACTTATCTTAAAGTGGTATATACCAAAACCGGCGACCCACCCCAGATCAGATGTTCCGATCTTTTGCTGAAAATCAGCTTTGATGCGCAACATCTTCCTTTGATGGGCATAGAAGACACGTGAATGATAGCTGGCAGTATCTTTATCATCGACCCAGGAAGGATGATACACAGATTCAAACCCGTTGAATCCGTAAAAATCCATCTTCTGATCGGTTAAATAACTAAAGTCTAACGTGGTTCGTATCCCTTGCAAAAGACGGTCCGAATCATAAAAGAAACGATTGATGCCACTTCCCTTGGTGAACCGGGATACCTCAAAATATAAAGAATGATCGTATTTCGGATACCTGCTGCCGTCACCATAATTATACAGGTTGACAAGGGCCCCGTATTGAAAACCCAGGTCGGAGTCGAAAGTGATGGTTGGCAGGGCGCCGAAATTCCAGCCGGATTTGCTGTTCCCGGTTGCCGGCGGGTTGCTTTCCTTTGATGTTTGATCCGGTTGCGGGAAAGCTATACCTGTGGCCATCATCAGAAGTCCCAGGGAAAGAAGCATTTTTTGCATGGTCAGTATTTTGGTTAACGTTGACTGCAAATGTTGAAAAAATCTATGGTTTTTCAAAATGTCCTGCTTCATAACCTTTATGAAACAGGATTTTATTATTTTCGCCTGTATAAAATGATGAAGATGTTCCTCATAAAGAATATTAAACAACTGCTGGTTGCAGGGTATGAAGGAGAGAAAAAGGTTTCCGGCCGGCGTATGTCCCGTTTATCTTTTATAGAAGATGCCTGGTTGCTTGTAAAAGGAGCTCTTATCGCCGGATATGGCAAAATGGATGATCTTGATCCTGATGTGGTGACGGATGAGGTAATGGATGCTTCCGGGAAAATAGTGATGCCTGCTTTCTGCGATTCCCACACCCACCTCGTCTATGCCGGGAGCCGTGAAAAAGAATACCGGGATAAGGTGCTGGGTTTGTCTTATGAAGAGATAGCCCGAAGGGGTGGCGGCATCCTGAACTCAGCGAAGTTATTGCACCATACCTCTGAGGATGTTTTATATGAGCAGTCTCTGGTCAGGGTAGCAGAGATTATTTCCCAGGGAACGGGTGCAGTGGAAATAAAAAGCGGTTACGGGTTGAATACTGCGGATGAGTTGAAGATACTCCGCGTGATCCGGCGGCTGAAGGAGACAACACCGTTAACTATTCGGGCTACTTTCCTGGGAGCTCATGCTTTTCCTTCTGCTTATAAAAATAACAGGGGGGCATACGTGGATATGGTTATTTATGAAATGATCCCACAGGTTGTTACTGAGGGATTGGCCGATTTTATTGATGTTTTCTGTGACCGGGGCTTTTTTACACCGGAACAGGCCGACCGGATTTTACTGGCGGGGATGAAACAGGGCTTGCGGGCAAAGATCCATGCCAACGAACTCGATTTTTCCGGGGGAGTGCAGGTGGGGGTGAAATATAATGCGCTGTCTGTTGATCACCTTGAGTTTACGGGAGAAGAAGAGATCAGCTTGTTGAAGTCTTCTGAAACCATGCCAACCCTGTTACCCGGCGCCTCTTTTTTTCTGGGTCTGCCGGACGCTCCCGCAAGAAAAATGATAGATGCCGGACTCCCTGTGACCCTCGCCTCGGATTTTAACCCCGGCTCGTCACCTTCAGGAAATATGCATCTGGTAATGGCGCTGGGGATGATACGCCTGAAAATGTTGCCCGAAGAAGTGATCCATGCGGTGACACTGAATGGAGCTTATGCTATGGGCCTGGTAGATGAATTGGGTAGCATCACCGTAGGGAAAAAAGCCAACCTGATTATTACCAAACCGGTACCGGGATACGAGTATCTGCCTTACGCCTATGGCAGCGACCTTGTGGAAACAGTGATACTGAA
>CAYLJE010000187.1:0-4047 GCA_964383915.1 uncultured Rikenellaceae bacterium | reverse complement strand
AGACCGAACTCAAAAATTCAAAAGTAGTTTTATGACTACAGACCAGAGGGATAGTTTTGGCAGCCGTTTTGGGGTGATCGCTGCGGCAGCAGGCTCTGCCATCGGATTGGGTAATATCTGGCGTTTTCCCTATGTGTTGGGGGAAAACGGGGGTGGAATATTTTTGTTAATATATCTGGTTCTTGTAGCCATGGTGGGGATTCCTGTTATGCTATCAGAATTTACCATAGGCAGGCGTGCGCAACGTAATCCTTATGGTTCATTTCGGATCCTCGCACCGGGCAGACCCTGGTATCTGGTGGGATTGATGGGTATTACGGCTGCTTTTCTGATCCTGGCTTTTTATACTTTAGTGGCCGGATGGACCCTTGAATATCTTTACCAGGCTGTTGTTAACGGTTTTGCCGGGAAAAGGCCAGACCAGATTAGCAGGATGTTTACTACATTCCGGGAAGGAACGTTCCGTCCGATTATGTGGTTTCTGATCTTCATGTTCATGACCGGCTGGATTGTAGCCTCCGGGATACAAAAGGGGATTGAGAAATACACCAAAATATTAATGCCTTTTTTGCTTTTGCTGATTATTATTTTGGATATCCGGGCTGTCACACTACCGGGAGCCGGAGAAGGACTGAAGTTTTTATTCAAACCGGATTTCTCAAAAGTTTCTGCTGAAACGATTCTGGAAGCCCTGGGGCAGGGATTTTTTTCGCTGAGTATCGGGATGGGGACGCTGATTACATATGGTTCTTACATCAACAAAAAAGAAAAGCTCGGTAATGTTGCCATTAATGTGACACTGGCGGATACGTTGATTGCAGTTCTGGCAGGAGTGGCTATTTTCCCGGCGGTATTTGCCTTTCATATTGAGCCGGCAGCCGGGGAAGGATTGGTATTTAAAACCTTGCCGTTAATCTTTCAGGAAATACCGGGCGGCTATATATTTTCTATCTTGTTTTTCCTGCTGCTTGCCATAGCTGCTTTAACCTCCACCATATCCGTTCTGGAAGTTATCGTTGCTTTTTTTTCGGAAGAACTGAGGATGACAAGGCGTGCGGCAACCATTATGGCTACGCTTGCAGTCGGGGTACTTGGAATATTCGCTGCAGGATCCTGGGGGTGGTTCTCCTTTATGCATATTTTTAAATTAAATTTTTTCGATATTCTTAATTTTACCTCGGCAAATATCCTGCTACCGCTGGGCGGATTTTTCATTGTCTTATTTGTTGGCTGGTTCATGGGGACCAAAAATGTTAATCAAGAACTTTCAAACAGCGGGGATCTCACTGCCGGATATGTACCTGTATTTATTTTTCTGGTGAGGTTTGTTGCTCCATTGGCTATAGCTTTGGTTTTTCTGAATGGCTTTGGGTGGATATAATCTTTTTTGGTTATTTTCATTACGGATGAGATATTCAGGTAGTGTATATATAATTAAGGTATAAAATAAAAAGACCGTTTTTGTTTTGAAAGATTTTTTCCGTTTTTCATGGAGAGAAAAAACAGCTTCCCTTCTTCTCCTGGGTTTGACCCTGGTTGTCATTCTGGTGTTTTTTCTGGGCCGACGGGACAGGATAACGGGAGCAGATAATTTTCGCATGTTTGATTCACTGGTCCGGTCCATGATGCCGGTGTCGGATACATTATCCGTTCCGGAAGTTAAAACAGACGGAAATGGCCTGCGGACCAAACCTCAGGCGAAGAAATCAAAAAGAGTGATGCTTTCTACAAGAGACCCCAATAAGATGACCACGGAGGACTGGGAACAACTAAATTTACCCGGATATTTGATACGTACTATTCTGCATTACAGACATGCCGGGGGACATTTTAATCAGGTTGAAGATTTAAAGAAAATATACGGACTGGATGATTCCTGCTACCTGCGGATCGTACGTTATATGGATATCCCTGAATCGTCTGCAGAGAGGGATACTTACGCAAATGCAGGGGAAGAGAGAAAACGACCTGGCGTATCCCGGAAACCTGTGGTTCGAATAATTGAAATCAACCGGTCAGATTCTTCTGATTTTGAAAGATTGGCAGGGATTTACCCATCCCTTGCCCGCCGGATTGTGCGTTATCGTTCTTTATTGGGCGGATTTGTGAAAAAGGAACAGTTGCTGGAAGTTTATGGCTTGAATGAGAAAATATTTAACAGGGTGAAAGACAAGATGACAGTGGATCCCTTGCTCATCAGAAAACTCAATATAAATATCTGTCCTTTGGAAACGCTCGAAAAGCATCCCTACCTTACGTCCTATGAAGCCAGAGCAGTGATCTATTACCGTTCCAGATACCACCGGATTGATACATTAACCTCATTGGACACCAAAAAAGTGCTGTCGCATGCGGTCTTCCTGAAAATAGAACCATATCTGAAACTTAAGGATAAAAATAGTTGTTTTCCAGGAGAAAAATGATTATATTTATTACCTGTTTAACATCAATGAGAAAATAAATTTTGATATGAAAAAACCAATTTCTAAATTTGCGGCTCATTTAAAAAAAAGGTTATGATCATAATACCCGTAAAAGAAGGTGAAAACATTGAAAGATCTTTAAAAAAGTATAAGCGAAAATTTGAGAAAACCGGTATCATGAGGGAATTGAGGGAACGTCAGGCTTATATCAAACCTTCAGTCAGACGCCGGGAAGTGAAAAAACACGCAGAATATATCCAAAAATTAAAGGAAAGCGATGTCTAATATAGATGTTTAACGGTGCGGGACGATCTTCATTATCTAACTGAAGTTTCACTTTTCCCCAGTCCCGTGACACATGCAACTTATTGATAAATACATAGATTATCTACAATATCAGAAACGATACTCGGCACATACGGTGAAAGCTTACCGGGCCGATGTGGAGCAATTCGTTTCATATACCCGTTTGAAGGAAGAGTCGATGGAGTGGTCAGCGGTTAAGGAAGTACACATCAGAAAATGGATTGTTTCTTTAATGGGAAATAGAAATTCTCCACGAACGGTGAACCGGAAACTGTCTTCTTTGAAATCTTTTTTTCGTTTTCTCCAACGGGAGGGAATCACAGCAAATCCGGCTGGTTTGGTAAAGGGGCCAAAAACAGACAAACCCCTCCCTGTTTTTGTCAGAGAAAATGAGATGAATCAGTTGCTGGATGAATATGATTTTGGTTCTGATTTTAAAGGGTTAAGAAATCAATTGATCATAGAAGTATTGTATGATACCGGTATGCGCAGGGCCGAACTGGCCGGACTAAAAGATACAGATGTGCATTTGGAGGAAATGATTCTCCGTGTGACCGGAAAGAGAAATAAACAAAGGCAGATACCAATAATCAGTGGCCTCGCTGACAAAATACGTGTTTATCTTGAAAAAAAGCAGGAGAAATATCCCGGTGCTGAATATCTTTTTTTAACAGGAAAGGGACGTCCTGTATATCCTAAACTTATTTACCGTATTGTGCATAAATATCTTGGGTTTGTAACCACTTTGTCAAAGAAAAGTCCGCATGTGTTACGCCATACCTTTGCCACACATCTATTGAACAGAGGGGCTGATCTGAATGCGATCAAAGAGATATTGGGCCATGCAAACCTGTCTGCTACTCAGATTTATACACATAGCACGTTTGAAAAATTAAAAAAAGTATATAAACAAGCTCATCCACGAGCTTAAAAATAAGGAGGGCAAATTATGAATATCCAGATTCATTCTTTAAAGTTTGATGCAGATAAGAAATTATTGACTTTCGTTGAAAGTAAAGTTAAAAAACTGGCGCAGATGAATGAAAGTTTGCTAAGGGCAGAGGTTTTTCTACGTTTGGACAAATCAGATGATCAGGAAAATAAAATAACGGAAATCAAGCTGGAAATGCCGAGAACTTCCCTTTTTGCCAAGAAACAATGTAAGACGTTTGAGGAGGCTACTGATCAGGCTGTGGATGCACTTAAGAAACAAATTACCAAACAGAAAGATAAAATAAGAAAAGTTTAATCTGTCTTCGCGTTCCACTTTGGGTGCCTACTGTGCTTTCGCGAAACCGCTTCGGCGAAGCAAAGCGCT
>CAYLJE010000186.1:0-4071 GCA_964383915.1 uncultured Rikenellaceae bacterium | reverse complement strand
TACTGGATGACCCCTCATAAATACGTGATTGGCTTATCGGCACAAGATTTCCTGTATAATTCAGTCTTGCGGAAAAATTTCCCTGCACAGTTGCCTCCGCTTTGAGCGAAGACCCCGTCACGGTCATATGAACAAAAATAGTCCCCAGGGAAGAAGAGATCTGAAAATCCACATTATACACTCCTTTACTATCCACAGAATATTTATAATTGCGGACATTTCCTTTAACCGTTTCTCCGCCCAGTCCATTGTATCCGACACTATTCCCATTAGCAAACTGAAATACTCCTTTCTCTCCGTCAACGACAATAAAATTCAGATTTGAGGCTACACTTACTCTTTCTCCAGTATTGTCAGACAGGAAAATCGCCTCCAGCACAAAATGACGTTCATCAATCATTTTCTTTGCCTGCGCATTATTCTTTGCTTCTTCCTTTGCTCTGACTTCCTTTTTAGCCTCTCTTGCCTGTTTTCTGGCTTCTTTTCTGCTTATCTGTCCAAAGCCTGATGAAGCAGTCAAAATAACGGATAGCATGAGAATCAATAATTTTTTCATTGCATTTGATTATTATGAATAATTAAAAAATTCAGTTATTCAGGTTGACTAAAAATAATAAGCAAGTCCCAACGTAGTCTGGAACATGGTAACAGGTATTTCCATCGTAACATCAGCATGTGAGTTTGTTGTATTTACTTCCTCATACCGGTAGGTTACACCAAATCTGGTATTTGTTCCTATATAATCCACACCCAGGCGTATCCCATATTTTCCTGAAGCATGATAAAGAATTCCCGCTCCGGCCAAATAAGCAAGTTTCACACTCTGCCCTGATGAAACGGCATGCAATTTACTGTTATCATAAGAGATATCTAATTGCCACTCCGGAGGCATCACAAAACTCACACCTCCAAGCGCCCGAAGTTCCACCTGAAAAACAGATAGGGGAATAGATAAAACAGGTCCTGCCATGAGATTAACATTGTTCCACTGGGTAGTAACATATTGAACGGTGGCATCTGGTGGAATAACAATTCCGGAAAATTCTTCTTTCATATGGTCTGTCAGGTCATCCCTTAAAGCAACATCATCCAGGTAATTCATCCCGTATGTAGCACTTCCGACTATCCCGATCTTTCCAAGAAACATATTTCCTTCAAAGGACATCATAAACCCGGATCCGGCATAACCCTTATCATCCGGGCCGTTTTCAGCAAAATCTTTAACCGGTATCCCCGCTCCCATTCTCATATCCAGATAATTATCCTGTCCGGATGCTGACAACATAATCAGCCAGCTCACAAAAATCAGACAAATAAACTTTCTCATATTATTTATATAAAAAGGAACAATCAAAACGAAAATCAGGTTAAAGGTAAAAAGAAACAACGAAATACAATGTTAAAATAGTGACAAAACGGATAAACATCCGGATCCCTTTTCATCAAAAAGGAAAGTCCTCCGTTTCGTTTAAAGGGTTCTTCAGTTTTTCTTCTTTGGGTTTTTTTGCCACCTGATGTATTTCATTCCCATTCACATAAATAGCTTTAAAAGGGGTAGTCGGACAAGCATGTTCACAAGCACCACAACCAATACACAGATCATCCGTTGTTTCAGGAATCACCAGATCGTCCTTATAGGGGATCATATGTACTGCTTTGGTAGGACAATGTTCAGCACAAGCGCCACAGTTGGTTTCATCTGTGTATACGACACAATTTTTTTTTGTAAAAACAGCTTTTCCCATCTGTACCGTATGTTTTACTTCTTTTTTCAGTGGCAGAATAGCTCCTGTCGGACACACTTCGGTACAACGGGTACAATCATAATTACAATAACCGCTGTGATACTCCATATGAGGTTGCATGATCCCTGCAAGTCCATATTGCAAAAAAGCCGGTTGTAACACATCCGTCGGGCAGGCATCAATACATAGGGCACAAGCGGTACAATGATCCGTAAAATGTTTCAGGCTAATAGAACCGGGAGGACTGACAGGAAATTCTTTCTTTTCAGGGATGGTCGTCGGTTTGCTGTTTTTAGGCGGTTCTTTAGCCAGGGTAATCCCGGTTATTCCGGCAAAAAAAGCCAGAGAACCAAAAATAAAAGTACGCTTCCCCGGATCAAAATCATTTTTAACCTTTTTGTCCGGGACATTTTTCGTGAGAATGGGGCTAACTGCCTTTAAAGGCTTCGCGCGCAGAAATTTTTTCGGCGCATAAGAAATTGCTCCAAACCTGCAAGAGCTCAGGCAATCAAAACAGGCTACACACCGGGAATCATCAACTTTCATATGCTCTATATCAATACATGAAGATTTACAGGAGAATTCACACAGATGACAACTGGTACATGCTACGTTGTTGATCCTGATCTTAAACAAGGAAAACTTCGAAAGTAATCCCAGAAAAGCACCTACCGGGCAAACCGTGTTGCAATAAAGCCGTCCTTTTGTGGCGGATAACCATAACACCAGACCCAGAATAATAGTCGGAACAATGTAAACTGCAGCAATTACAGGATGGGTAGCTACAGGGTAAAGAACATAAATATGTAACCTGGATAGCAAAGGGGATAAAATATTGTTCAACGCTACTATCAGCGGTTTAAAAAAGTAAGTCAGGATCCGGCCGTAATTACTATACGGATCCAGCAGAAGAAGCAGATAACTACTACCCAGGATCAGTGTCAGTAAAATCGCACCCAGTATAGCATATCGCAGCATATTTTTTGCCCTGGCATAATGATAACGCCGCTTTTTTTTAGATTTTAATTTTCTGGAGATATAAGCTATCACATCTTGCAGGATACCCAACGGGCATATGGTAGAACAATAAATCCGTCCGAACAAGAGTGTCAGAATAAGAACTACGGCAAAGCCGAAAACAGTGATCTTCCAAACCGTAAAAAACTTAAGTAAAGAAGGAACAAACTGCAGGGAAAGAATCACATGAAACCAACCATCCGGGATCATTTTACGATAATCCAGGAAGAGCATGGATATAAGAATCAGGAAGAGCAGCGAAATCACCACCCTTGCTTTTTTTAGCCAGTGCGCTTTCATCCTGCGGGTCAGATTTTGATCCTGCTGATATTCAATTTGGAAAGATCCATGGTGCCGGCATGCATTTCATTGGCCAGCCGGATATAACGAACAGAGGCAGGATCCATCCCGAACATTTTTGCTGAAGCAGCATCAGCAGCTACCATATCCGTGGTAACAATCTGTGCTTTCATTTTCACTATGTCACTTTTGGAGACTCCTCTGGGTCCGTTTTTCATCATCACATTATAGGCATCCACTACTACCAGGTCGGGTTTGGGCCCATACGTTGCATAATCTGCAATACATTGATTCAGATCATTCCTGTGCCAGAATCTGCGATCCCAGACAACCCCCATCAGGTTTTTCATACTGATAGTCAGTTTGGCTGCATCATGGCTTTTTAACACCGGGACATCAATAAGCACATCAGATTCCAGGATCAGCTCATGAACTTTTACGTTTTTCAGTCGTTTTCCATGGCTCAGTTCCACGGTATGATAATACCCTTCCGTGTTCCCCGGAACCATCCTGCCCCCGGCATCTTTAACATATTTTTCAATCTGACTGTCCTTATAGCATTTAGTCCATGCGTCACAGGTATTATCAAAAACCCGTACTTCCTTTGCCCCTGCTTTAAAACAGTGTTCCACAATACGTTTTATCAACAAAGGATTGGTATTAGCTGCTCTGTCGGGTGGCACATCCCAGCCAATATTGGGTTTAACCACTACCTTCTGTCCTTTTTTAACAAATTTCTCCATCCCTCCCATGGCAGCGATGGCCCTGTCGAACATGATGTCCGGCTCTCCTCCACGGACAGCCGCCATATCTACCGGAGCAAAAGACGTACCTGCAAACAACTGTTGCACATTTCCCAGACTCATAGCTACCCCAATCCCAAGTCCTATTCCACCTGATTTAATAAAAAAATCTCTTCGCTTCATAAATAAATATTTATCTATTTTGATATAAAGATAACAATATTTTTCCATAACTATTAAATATTTACATTATTTTTATGATTTAT
>CAYLJE010000185.1:0-4077 GCA_964383915.1 uncultured Rikenellaceae bacterium | reverse complement strand
TCCGTTTCAGGGTTCAATATAGGTGAGGTTGTCCCATAATCGTACAGAACCCTCCGCCTAACCGGTTATGCTTTTGACCTGAGACGAAGATCATCAACTAATCCCAAATGCTATGAAAAACAAAAATACACACAGGATACTAAAAATAATATAGCCGCTGTCAGACTGATGTTCCTGCTCCAGGCTATTCATTCTTCCAAAATTTAACAACCTATTTAAATAGGTTGTTAAATAGGTAGTTTTTACATCCCCATACAGTGAGGTCGCTTGAAGTTTCGAACGCAACACTCAGCACTATTCCTCTTTTTTTATAAACTTTCTCTCCCGTAGCCATGCGGTTAACAAAAGAATAAACAGAAACGCAATGGTATAATAAACAAATGATGGAATGGGTACCGGTTCGCCCTGGGCATAAGAATGCAGGCCTGAGAGGTAATAGTTTACACCGAAATAAGTCATTATCACCGAGAAAAAGGCCAGGACTGAGGCTACATTGAAAGCAAAGTATCCTTTTAAGCCGGGGATGGAACGCATATGAACCACAAATACATAAACCAACCCGGTAATTAAAGCCCAGGTTTCCTTTGGATCCCAGCCCCAATATCTGCCCCATGATTCATTGGCCCATACCCCGCCCAGAAATGTTCCGATAAAAATGAAGTAAACACCTAAAATCAGGGTCATCTCGTTTATGATGGATAAGGTTCGTATCTGATCATTAATTCGATCCTTATTTTTACTTGTTTTTACGATGTAGAGGATCAGGTTCAGCAGCCCCAGGACCATACCCATCCCCAGGAAACCGTAACTGGCTGTGATGACAGAAACATGAATAGTTAACCAGTAGGAATTCAACACGGGAACCAGGTTGGTGATCTCGGGATTCATCCAGCTCAGATGGGCCACAAATAAAGTAAGTGCAGATAAAATGGCTGCAGCAGGTAAGGTAAAGGGTGACTTACGGGCAAAAATCAATCCTGCCAGCATGGTGGCCCAGGATATATAGATCATTGACTCGTAACCGTTACTCCAGGGGGCATGGCCCGAGATATACCAACGGACAAGAAGGCCAAGGGTTTGCAATACAAAACCCAGTATAATCAGCCAGGTGATTCCCTGAATCAACCATTTGTAATGTAACTTTATAAACAAGATTCCCAGAAAAAGTAATACCAGTAATATAAACCCGCCAAGCCCATATAGCACGGAAAGCTTATTGAAAACATCCCACTGGTCAGATAATATTTCCAAAGAAACTTTAAAATGGGAAGGAATCAATTCAGGAGCATTTAACACCTGATATTTTTTAATTCCTTTGATAATTTCGGCTGCGTTCCCATAAGCTCCCGGTTCACCCAGGGAAGAATACAATGAATGCAAAACCCCTGTAACAAAAAGAGAATCGTCTTCAGGGACATGACTACCGGCTTCAGATTGGGTGTACCACTTCCGGGTCGGGTCTCCTTTGGCAGGAAAGATTCTGAACATGCTGCCGGTATATACCAGATAACTCACATTCACCCGTTCATCGACCTTCATAATTGCCTGATCAAATTTACTTCGGGAAGCAGGCTTTTTTTGATAAGCAGCCTGTACATAATTTCCAAGTTTATAGGAATTATGTGCGCTGAAATCAAAGAAGTCGAGAAACGAAACCCGAGCCGCGTGAGTACCCATGATTTTCTTAATATGATCATCCGAGACTTTTATCATGGGTATTTTTTGCCATACAGCGGGATAATAATACATACCCAGAATAACCTGGACCGGATTCATATCTTCAAATTTTTCTTTGCGGGCCACTTTTCGCAGTACCTCCGATGCCAAAGTCTGAAATGGTTTGATACGACCACCCTGGTCCTGTATAAGTACAGAGGAAAACTCTTTCGAAATTTTCTTTGGAATGACACCTGTTGTAAGTGTATCCGTATGCGATGCTGCCAGGCCATGAAAACCGCCGGACAACAGCATGCTTATTCCTATTATCGAAGTCAGTATTTTTACTTTTCCATTGTGCCGGGAAACATGAACCGAACGGGCAAGAGCCCTAAAATGACTCTTCCGGTTAAAAATGGAAAGGACCATGCCCAGCGCCATCAACAGGTAGCCGAGATAAGTTAATGTAGTACCCAATGCATCATGATTTACAGACAGAATGGTTCCCTTTTCATCGGTGTCGTAAGAAGACTGGAAAAATTTAAAACCCCTGTAGTTCAGAATGTGGTTCATATAAATGCGGAAAGGTTCGTCAATGCCTTTCTCAGGGTCTTTTAGAACCACTTCACTGGCATAAGATTCCGGGGAATTGGAACCGGGATATCTTTTCAATTGAAAATCTTTCAGATAAAGGGAAAAGGGAAGACGAATTTTCCGCGGACCATAAGAAACAGAAAATTTCACACCGTTCAGTTCCACGTTCGCGGGGGTCCCTATGATATCGGTACGACCGGAAAGGTTAAATTCCTTCCCTTGGTTGTTGCTGGTAAGGCTCATGGTTAACATCCTGGTACCCATCCCCTGCTTACGCCCTACGGAAACCCACTTGATTCTGCCCTTGTTGGTAAAATCTTTTAAAACCACCTGGGTTCTGTCCAGCATATATATGACATTCTTTTCCAACGAATGGGGCACAGAAGCAACCAGTGTATCCCGGGGACCTCCCGTCATACTCATTTTATACACGTTGTCTTTACTTAAAAAGTAAAGGGTTCCTCCTTCCAGATAAAGATAGAGATTATCCACATCTTTTTCATTTTCAAAGCCAATGATCTCCCCGTTTGCATCCATTTTGTCCCCCTTTTCGAGTGGCACATCTATGCGTCCGTTTCTTCCTATTGCTACCAGACTTACAACAGGTCCCCCTTCGGGATCCGGGATCAGGAATTTTTGAGCATTCGGAATAAATTGTTTTAGCTTAACCGTGAAGTTTTGATCCCCGATGCTGATTTTCTTATGAAAATGACTTTTCCTTACGTCAGAAATGTTTGCTTTTTTATAAAAAGTCACTTTCTGTCCGTCTTTAAGCGCCGTCCCGTAAATAAACGATTCGGATGAAAGTATATAATCGGAAGACGCACCGTCACGGATATGCATACTCCCTTCATAGCTGATATAACGGGTAACGGCAGCGCCAAAAAAAATCAGCAAAAAAGATATGTGAAACAAAAAAATGGTGAACTTTTTCTTTTTATAAACTTTGTTGATGAACATATTCCCCACAAGGTTCACCATGATCAACACAAGCAACAATTCAAACCAGTGAGTGTTGTAAACCATCGCCCTGGCCCCTTCAGGGCCAAAGTCATTCTCAATAAAAGTAGCTGTTGCTAAGGAAACGGCCATAAATAATACCAGAAATCCCATGAAAGACATGGAAAAAAGGAAATTGGTTATTTTTTTCATATAAATCTGCCGTTTAATGAAAGAATCAATCGTTTTCTGTATTAACAAAATCCGGAACCACTTTTTGGATGGTACCAGTTAAATACATTCTTTTAAAATGTAATGGTAAATAAAAAACAAATCTTCGAAAAGTCCTAAGAAAACGTAATGATTTAGATCAATGAAAAAAAATCAAATGTTCTCTTAAATCCGCAACTAAAAAAATCGTTTTGACTTGTGTGTTTTTTTACTTTTTTTGAGAGAGATTACGATAGATTTTAGCTAAAATCCTCCTGTCTTCTTGTGTAAACTTAACATTTGCATTGCCGTCCCTGTTTTCTATGCCAACTATTTTATTTCCAACGGTAGCTACCCCGGGAAAGTACCCTTTGTTTTTCTTGTAAGTCTTTTTTGCATCCCATTTATTGTTGGCATTTATTTGATTATCGTAATCAAAATCATATCCTCCACTAAGAAAAACATTTGTTAAATTCCTGAATATCCCGCTATATTGATACCCTATATATTTCACTATTTCACCAAGTTCATTATCAATTAATTGGCTCATGCCTGACTTGTTAAAATAATGATTCACCAAAGAGTTTCCTGAAAAAGGGTTTACTATTCGCTCAAAACTTAAATATAACACAAAACCCCGCAATTATCGCATATACAATGTTATCGGTTGGATTTTTG
>CAYLJE010000184.1:0-4123 GCA_964383915.1 uncultured Rikenellaceae bacterium | reverse complement strand
TTTTTAGACCGAACTCATACTTTTTTAAAATAATGATTATACGATAAAGTCAGTTGGTATTTTATAATTTAACCAAACGCAAGGTCCGTGAAAAAAAACATCTCAATATTTTTTTTCTAAATTTGGGACTTTAAAAAAAATTAAAAGTCATATTCGGGTTAAACAAACAATAGAATGAATAAGATTATTGAAAAGGAATTTTTTTCAGAGAATGTATGCAAATTTGTAATCGATGCTCCTGAAATTGCCAAAGCGAGGAAACCCGGCAATTTTGTCATTATCCGGTTGGATGAAAAAGGGGAACGTATTCCTTTAACCATTGCATCGTCAGACAAAAAAAAAGGAACGATTATGCTGGTGGTGCAGCGTATAGGCGTAACCAGTGCCAAACTACTGGCCATGGAAGCCGGGCAGGAGATACATGACGTAGCCGGTCCTCTTGGAAAAGCGACACATATTGAGAAAGTAGGCACTGTTTTATGTGCCGGTGGAGGGGTCGGCGTTGCCCCGTTGCTGCCTATTGTGGAAGGATTTAAAAAAGCCGGAAACAAAGTTATCACGGTATTGGCTGCACGCACCAAAAATCTCGTGATCATGGAAGAACAGATGCGGGAATTTTCCGATGAAGTGATTGTCATGACCGATGACGGGTCATACGGCGAAAAAGGACTGGTGACCAAAGGGTTGGAAGAAGTTATCCAACGTGAAAAAGTAAACCTCTCCGTAGTTATCGGACCAGCCATTATGATGAAATTTGCAGCATTGACTACAAAAAAATATAACATCCCCACCATAGCCAGTCTGAATACGATTATGGTTGACGGTACCGGAATGTGTGGCGCCTGCCGTGTAACTGTAGGTGGAAAGACACGTTTTGTCTGCGTGGACGGACCGGAATTTGATGCCCACCAGGTAAATTTTGATGAGATGCTACAGCGTCTGGGTTCTTATAAAAAAGAGGAAGCGGAAGCTTATGAACGATATCTAAAAACAGTACAATAAAATGGAAAATATTGCTGAATACCTGAAAGAAGAAAGAAGTCAGCCCTGGCGGGAGGAGTTGCGGAAATCAATGAAGGCCAAAGAAAGAACAGGCATAGAAAGGGTTCATATGCCGGAACAGGATCCCATAGAGCGTAGCCATAATTATATAGAAGTAAATCTGGGCCTTACCGAAGAACAAGCCCTTGTCGAATCGCATCGTTGCCTGGATTGTCCGGATCCAACCTGTGTGACAGGATGTCCGGTGGGCATAAATATTCCCAAGTTTATTAAAAAAATTGAAGCCGGGAATTATAATGATGCCGCCGTGGTACTTAAAGAAACCAATGCCCTGCCTGCAGTATGCGGACGCGTATGTCCACAGGAAGTACAATGTGAGGCCAGTTGCTTTTATACGGTTAAACTAAAAAAGCCGGCCATAGCCATTGGAAACCTGGAACGTTTTGCAGCAGACTATGAAAGGAACAGCGGGAAAATATCTGTTCCGAAGGTAGCCCAAAAAAATAATATCAAAGTCGCTGTCATCGGTTCCGGACCTTCCGGACTGGCTGCTTGCGGCGACCTGGCAAAATTCGGATATGATGTGACGGTATTTGAGGCATTGCATGAAATCGGAGGAGTTCTGAAATATGGCATCCCCGAATACAGGCTTCCTAACGAAGTAGTTGATGTTGAGATAGAGAACCTGCGCAAAATGGGCGTAAAATTCCGGCCTAATTTTATCGTGGGGAAGACAGCCAGCATCGATATGCTGAGAGAAGAAGGATACGAAGCATTTTTTGTGGGCAGCGGAGCCGGATTACCGAGGTTTATGAATATCCCCGGCGAAAACAGCATCGCCGTTTACTCTTCCAACGAATACCTGACCCGTATTAATCTGATGCATGCTGCTGATCCGGAGTATGATACCCCTATCTTACATGGAAAAGTAGTGGCAGTTATCGGGGGTGGAAATACTGCCATGGACTCTGTTCGTACATCCAAACGTAATGGCGCAGAGCGGGCGATTCTTGTTTACCGGCGGTCAGAAAAAGAAATGCCCGCCCGTTTGGAAGAAGTGAAACATGCCAAAGAAGAAGGCATAGAATTTTTGACCCTGCATAATCCCGTTGCCTATTTCACTGATGAAGAAGGACGCGTAAATAAAATGCGTTTACAAAAAATGGAATTGGGCGAGCCGGATGCTTCCGGTAGAAGAAGACCTGTCCCCATCAGGGGATCTGAATTCGATGTAGAGGTGGAAATTGTTGTGGTGGCCATTGGTGTCTCGCCAAATCCACTGATACCTTCTGCTTTGCCAGACTTGAAGATGTCAAAGTGGGGTACCATTATCGTGGATAAAAAGTCCATGCAATCATCTATTCCGGATATTTTTGCAGGGGGTGATATTGTGCGTGGAGGAGCTACTGTAATCCTGGCTATGGGAGACGGTCGAAAAGCTGCTGCAGGCATCCATCAATACATACAGAAAAAAGTCAAGTCAGGATAATTTTATATCTTGCCATAAACATTAAACAAAATTAAAGCAATCTGAAATGGCTGAATTACAAACCAAATATCTGGGGATGAGCCTGCGTAATCCGCTTGTTGTCGGCAGCTCAGGCCTCACTTTCTCATTGGATTCTATCAAAAAACTGGAAGACAATGGCGCCGGCGCTGTTGTCCTGAAGTCACTGTTCGAAGAACAAATTCTGCTGGAAACAGAGCATAGTCTGCGTGAAGCAGCCAGGGATAACCTGATTTATGATGCTTATTCGGAAACAATGGATTATCTCGACCTGCACATTAAAGAAAAAGTGTTGGGGGATTACCTGGATTTAATACGTACCCTCAAATCCAATATTCTGATTCCGGTCATTGCCAGTGTTAATTGTGTGACAGCCCACGAATGGACTGCCTTTGCAAAAAAGATCGAAGAAGCAGGGGCGGATGCATTGGAACTGAACATCTTCGTTATGCCCTTTAATTTTGACAAGAGCTGTACCGACAATGAACAGATTTATTATGATATTCTGGAAGAAGTAAAAAAGCAGGTCTCTATCCCGGTATCTGTTAAGATCAGTCCTTATTTTTCCAACCTGGGTCACGTCATCAAGAATCTTTCTGATAAAGGAGCTGATGGCATCGTTCTTTTCAACCGGTTTGCCGGACCGGATATTGATGTGGAAAATATGAAGGTTACGATCGCCAACCGGTTTAGTTCACCTGGTGATCTCGTCAATACCCTGCGTTGGATTGCCGTATCCTCTAAAAGAGTATCCGGTGATCTGGCCGCATCCACAGGAGTACATGATGGGGAGGCAATCATAAAACTTTTACTGGCAGGGGCCACCGTAACCGAAGTAACTTCTGCCATTTATCAGCTTGGACCGGAATCTATTCCGCATATGCTCAACCGTCTCTCCGACTGGATGGACAGTAAGGGTTTTAATTATATCGATCAATTCCGCGGGAAATTAAGCCAGGCCTCTTCTGAGAATCCTGATGCTTATGAACGACTTCAGTTCATGAAATATTTCAGTGAAATAAAATAAAGGGTTTAAACCCAAATCACGCAACCTTTCCCCGGGTTATTGCATCTTTTTTCTGAGGTTTGACTTTTTTTGGTAAACGTCCATTTTACTCTTGATGTTACCATTATCTGCTGAGGCTGATCTTTTTATCGGTTGTATGGTTATAAATTTTAGCCGGCAGAAAAAGACAGTATGAAAGGGTTAGTGGAGAAAATGCCCCTGGAACCAGGGGCATTTTATTTTTTCTCTTCCATCACTGTTTTAAAGCGGTCCATTCCGCCATTCAGTTTTTTTCTGATGGCCGGTTTCATCCAGGGAAGCAGAATTTTTGTAATAAAATTTCCCCCGCTTACTGTATAGGTCCCCTGAATCTCGGAAAATTCATCCATCCGGGAAAAAAATAAATCCGCGTGTAGATTCATACGTGGCATTTTCATTTCCAGAACCAGACGCTTCTTCCAATCCACTTTTATAATTTCTTCAATGGCTGTAATTCGGGTTTTCCTCACAATGAAAGTAATACGGTATTTACTTCCTTCAGAAAAAGGCAATCCGTAAATATGGTCAATTTTTTTTAAGCCCTCCATCCAGTATGTTAATTTGGAAGG
>CAYLJE010000183.1:0-4129 GCA_964383915.1 uncultured Rikenellaceae bacterium | reverse complement strand
ACCACCCCTGATCATTATAAACGCATGGAATGAATGGGTTGAGGGTAGTTATCTTGAACCGGATATGAGATGGGGATACGGATATCTGGAAGCAGTTGCAAAAGTTATGAGTGGGGTATATGATCAGTATGAAAAAAAATAGCCTTTGAGATGACAGTTAAAAACATAGTTGAAGGGTCACAGTTACAATAAATTTTATAACACTAATAAGCTTAACAAATTATGAATCCTGTCTATGGAGTTTTACTGATAGCAATTGGTAGTATTGGAGCATCGAGTTTTTATGTGCCGTTTAAAAAAGTTAAAAAATGGGCCTGGGAATCTTATTGGTTAAGTCAGGGCGTTGCCGCCTGGCTGATAGCGCCGTGGTTACTGGCTGTTTTTACGACTCCCGGTGGGGGTAGGACGCTAATGCATATTATTTCAGCGTCTCCGGCGTCTGCAAAATGGCTGGCAGTATTTTTCGGAGCCCTTTGGGGCATTGGAGGACTAACATTCGGATTAAGTATTCGTTATCTCGGTGTTGCCCTGGGTCAAAGCATTGCCCTGGGATTTTGTGCGGCCTTTGGTACGTTAATTCCTCCGATAGTAGCCGGACATAATTTGTTTGGGAGTACATCGGGTATTCTTACGATGATAGGGGTGGCGATAGGTTTGGCAGGGATAGCTATTATAGGTTATGCCGGCATCTTGAAAGATAAGGAATTAAGTGAGGAAGAAAGAAAGCAGGCAGTAAAAGAATTTGCATTAAAAAAAGGATTAATAATTGCTGTTTTTGCCGGGATTATGAGCGCTTGTTTCAATTATGGCATTGAAGCCGGAGCTCCTATTGCAGAGATTGCTAAGCAATACGGTACAAACGATCTATACCTTATGAATCCTATCCTGATTTTTGTTTTGTTGGGTGGCTTTTTTACAAATTTTTTATACTGTGCCTATTTAAATATTAAGAATGGTACCGGAAAGGATTATTTTTCGTCAGGGAGTGGAATCTTTTTTAACAATCTGTTTTTTACATTCCTTGCCGGTTTCCTTTGGTTTATGCAATTTCAGTTTTTTGGGATGGGTAAAAGCATGTTAGGGAATATGTCAATATTTGCCTGGAGTATTCTTATGGCATTAAACATCTCATTTAGCAATATCTGGGGGGTCGTATTAAAAGAATGGAAAGGGACAGAGGGTAAGACAAGAATAATCTTATTCATTGGTATAATCATTCTTATACTTTCAACTTTCGTAGTGGCTTTTGAATAATTAATTTACAACGTTTAGAGAAATAATTTTTAATAATAAAATTCTAAGTAGATGAAAAGATATGGTTTTAAAATGAAACTTAAACCCGGGTTTAGAGAAGAATACAAAAAAAGACATGATGCAATATGGCCGGAATTAAAAAAAATAATAAGAGATTCGGGTGTGTCTGATTATTCCATATTTTTAGATATAGAAACCAATATTTTGTTTGCTGTTCAAAAAAGTTCAGGAGAGCAAACATCTCAGGATATGGGGAATAATCCTGTTATTCAAAAATGGTGGTCGTATATGGCTGATATTATGGAGGTTAATCCGGATCAATCCCCTGTTACGATCCCTCTGGAAGAAGTATTTCATATGGACTAAATAAAATATTAAATCAAGTAATTATGGCTACAAAAGAACAACTTATCAGAAACGCATACGAAATCGCTAAAGAGCAGTATGCAGAATTGGGTGTTGATGTGAATAAAGCACTTAAAGATTTGGACAATGCTGTGATCAGCCTTCATTGTTGGCAAGCTGATGATGTGGGTGGTTTTGAAACCCCTGATGCCGCATTGGGTGGCGGAGGCATACAGGTTACAGGAAATTATCCCGGCAAGGCAAAGAATATCCCACAATTAAAAGAAGATATAGAGAAAGCCATGTCCCTGCTTCCAGGTAAGCAAAGGCTGAATCTCCATGCTATATATGGAGATTTTGGAGGTGAACTTGTGGATCGTGATCAGATTGAGATAAAACATTTCCAGGGTTGGATAGACTGGGCCAAAGAACAAGGCATCGGACTGGATTTTAATGCCACTTGTTTTTCTCATCCGAGGGCTGATGATGGGTTTACTCTTTCCAGCAAGAATGAAGAAAATCGTAAATTTTGGGTTGAACATGTAAAACGTTGCAGAATCATCGCTGCAGAAATGGGAAAACAATTAGGGACCCCTGCTATTCATAATCTTTGGATACCTGATGGATCTAAAGATACGCCGGTCGACCGTTATACTTACAGGTCCCTCCTGAAAAAATCCCTGGATGAGATCTTTGAAGAAAAATATCCCTCGGATTATTTGAAAGATTCTGTAGAGAGTAAATTATTCGGTATTGGTTCCGAATCCATGGTAGTGGGATCCTATGATTTTTATTTAAGCTATGCGATCAGAAATAATATTTTAATCTGTTTGGATAACGGGCATTTTCACCCTACCGAACAGGTTGGAGATAAGATATCTGCAGTTCTTCAGTTTTTAGATGAAATTCTGCTGCATGTTACTCGTGGTGTACGCTGGGATAGCGATCATGTGGTGACTTTTAATGATGAGATCCTTCTTATTGCCCAGGAAATAGTGAGGGCCCACGCATTGAGTAGAAGGGTGCATATCGCCCTTGACTTTTTTGATGCCAGCCTGAATCGTATCGGTGCTTATGTCGTCGGAACCAGGGCAACCCAGCAGGCTTTTCTTTTTGCTTTACTTGAACCCACCGAGACACTTAAAAAATATGAAGAGTCCGGAAAATATTTTGAACGTCTGGCACTAATGGAAGGCATGAAGACCAGATTGTTTGGCGCTGTATGGGACTACTATTGTCTGATAAATGAGGTTCCTGCTGGGGTAGATTATATTCCTGAAATACAGCAATACGAAAAAGAAGTTCTTTTCAAACGATAGGATTTGATGATAAGCATTAACAGCAGAAAGACGTGTGTCTTTTGTTCATTTATTAGTTATGAGAAAGAATAAAATCTTGGAACAGGAACTTAGTGATCTGATCAGTATCTCCCGATTCTATGGAAAAAATGAAGATTATATCCTGGCCGGGGGTGGAAACACGTCCTATAAAAATTCACAGAATTTATGGGTTAAAGCTAGTGGAGTTTCACTAAAGGATATTACTGAGAGTGACTTTGTTTGTATGGCCAGAGAAGGTCTGCAGATTATTTCTGCCAAAAAATATAGTCAGCGTATTGTACAACGTGAGGCTGAAGTTAAGAAAGACATGCAACAAGCCGTGGTCTCTTCCGGCGGAAAAAGGCCTTCCGTTGAAACTTTACTACATGAAATCATTGATTATCCTTTTGTAGTACATACCCATCCTACCCTGGTAAATGCATTAATGTGCTCTAACAAGGCCAAACAGGTTTCAGCAGAACTGTTTGGGAAGGATATGTTGTTTATTGAATATACAGATCCGGGCTATACGCTGTTTAAGAAAGTGGCTTATGAGATTGCACATTTTCGAACAGAAAGGAAATTTATGCCAAAGATTATTTTTCTGGAAAATCATGGAATATTTGTGGGGGGTAATACCATGGATGAAATAAAGGAAACTTATTCAGACATCGAAAAAAAAATCAGGAGTAGAATCATTCATGATATTCCATCGGACAAACCGGAGTTATGTGATTCGGAAGTTGAAAAAGAGATACATGATATTATTCTTTCTGACAAAGGACTGGCATCGGGTTGTATTACCAGTGAGCTGATAAGGTACTTTGTGAAAAACAGAGAATCTTTCCGTAAGGTAGAGAAGCCTTTTACACCGGATAATATAGTCTATTGTAAGGCTCATTATCTGTTTCTGGATTATCATGACGATGAAAATCAACATATTGAAAAAATCCCGGAAGAAATAAATGCATTCATAAAAAAATATGGATACGCTCCTAAGATTATCGGTGTTAAAGGAAAAGGAATCATTGCCGTGGATGAAAATGAACGATCTGTCACGACTGTACAAAAGATTTTTATTGATATGATGAAAATTAGTTTTTATACTGAAGATTTTGGTGGCCCGAAATTCATGACGGCCAAACAGATGGATTTTATCGATCATTGGGAAGTTGAAAATTACCGGCGAAAGATTGCTAAAAATGGATAAT
>CAYLJE010000182.1:0-4169 GCA_964383915.1 uncultured Rikenellaceae bacterium | reverse complement strand
ATAGATGTTTTTACCCCGGAATAAGGTTGAAATACCCCGGCAGGAAGGGAGATAACACCCACAAGGTAATTTTCCACCAACATCTTACGTAAATTTTTATACGCTTTCCCGGACTGAAAGATAATCCCTTCCGGAACAATTACCGCTGCACGTCCGTTGGGGGTGAGATGCTCCGCCATGTAATCCACAAACAACACCTCACTGCGGTTAGAAGTGATAGAAAATCGTTTATGTGGTCGTATCCCTCCTTTCGGACTCATAAACGGCGGATTGGCCAGGATCACATCAGCATATTCGTTCCATTTGTCCTCGCTGGTGAGAGTATCGTATTCGTATATTTTTGGAGCATGTAATCCATGCAAATACATATTTACCAGCGATAGACGTACCATGTCAGGCGAGATGTCGTAACCGTTAATGCTGCCGGCTAACCGGTTCCTCTCATCCGGGGTTAGTTTATCTCCTTTGTAGTTCTTACTATTAATGATAAGTTCTGAAAGATTTTGGTTTTTTGTTTCAAAGGTTCTTACATCTGATTCCGGATTGTAGTTAGATGAGTTTTGTTTAATGATATGTTTATAGGAAGAAATCAGAAATCCGGCTGTGCCACAGGCCGGATCGAGAATCACCTCATCTTTTTTCGGATCAATAATGGCTACCATAAAATCAATGATATGCCGGGGAGTACGGAACTGACCTGCATCTCCCTGGCTTCCGAGAACAGATAACAAATACTCAAAAGCATCTCCCAAACGTTCGCTGTGGTCGTAATTAAACTCATGAATAACTTTTAAGAAGATTTTCAATGTTTCCGGATCCCGGTAAGGCAGGTAGGCATTTTTAAATATATCCCGAAAGAGTTGGGGAATATTGGGATTCACATTCATCTTCATGATGGCCTCACCGTAGAGGTTTAAAATCTCGAATCCCCCAATTCTGGGATCGAAAATCTTATGCCAGGCATATTTTTCAAATTCTCCCTTAAAAAAAGAACGTTCCCCTCCCAGTTCCTCTGATTCCAGGTCCATATCGTCCATGAATTTGTATATCAGGGCAATCGTGATCTGCTCCACCTGGGATTTAGGATCCGGGACCTTGCCTACAAGAATATCCCTTGCGGTATCAATTCTTCGTTTGGTTTCTGTATCAAGCATAAGTTATGATATATATTTATTTAAAGAAACATAGTCATACACGTACTCAGGAATAATTTCTCTCCACCTCTTTGGGATAGCCCTATATGCGTCCAAAGGAAATACGGGATTTACTGCAAGTTCAGCGTATTTTTTTTCATTGATAATCTTCCTGAATGTTGCATCCACTATGTAAGTTTTAAAAAAGTATTTCAGTGCAATTATATCATCTGTTTCATTGGGCTTGTAATCTGTTATAAACTTATAAAACTCATCTTCCAGTAGTTCCTCCTTTGATTTGATCCGTGGGATCAATCCGAAAATATACTCCAGCATTTCCCTGATCGTAACCTTTCTGTCATTTTTCAATGACTTTCTCAGTTTTTCCGGCGTAAAATATTCCTCCGGTTTATTAAAAATTGCACGGTTCAGGTAATTAAGTACCTTGTCCCAGTTCTCCGCCATTACATTCTCTCGCACAAAGGCATCCTCCTTCACCGTATCTTCGAACTTTTCAAAGAACATCCGATCAATCTTCATCCCTTCCAGCCCGATAGCTTTTTCGTGGAGTATTTGCAGATGATCGTCATCCTCCCTCTCATATTCAGAAATATCCACCGGTGGCCTGTCATCACCTATTCCTCTGCTTGATCGTTGCGGGAGTTTCAGGATTTCATCGTAATTATATTTTCCCTCAAAATATTCGCAGTTTCCAAAGAAATCAAATAGTTTGAACTTGTCTTTTTCAACCGATCCGATTTCATTTTTTATCTTCTGATCCATCACCTGATCCTCAAACTTATGCTTTCTTGTGCCCCGACCTTTGATCTGAACAAAGTCAGTAGGTGAGAATATCGGACGCATAAGGCAAATATTAAGAATGTCTGTGCAATCGTACCCTGTGGTCATCATGCCTACCGTAACGCACACCCTTGCCTTACAGCTTTTATACCAGGGGAGGAAATTCGCCGTCCCCATCAGGTTATTGCTTTTATCTGAAAAGTTAATGGTGTACTGCTGGGCATTAGTGATGACGGAGGTAACCTGTACGGCAAAGTCGGATTTGTATTTTCCCGGGTACATTTTATCCGCCATGAGGTTAAATACCTGGGTCAATTTGGCCGCATGATTCTGGGATACGGCAAAGACAATCGTTTTCCCTATCTCATCACTTATGGGATCCCTGAGTGCATGTTTCAGGAATGTGGAGCAGAACAGCCGGTTGGTATCCTCCGAAAAGAATCTCTTTTCAAAATCCCGGTGGAAAAATGACTCTTCCTCCTCCCGGCCTTCTTCGTTTTCCATTACAACGGCATATCCTTCATCCGAAAGAAGCTGAGTAGTAACATCGGTCCTGGCATCCACAACTACCGGATTAATGAGGTAACCTTCTTTCACCCCATCAATTAATGAGTAACGAAAGGTAGGATGACCGCTTTCGCATCCGAATGTCCGATAGGTATCGAGTAATATCCTGCGCTCATACTCCCTCTGGTCATTTACGTTTACTTTCCCGGGATCATATTTTTTAAGGTAATCCTTTGGTGTAGCGGTTAATCCCAGCTTATACCCGATAAAATATTCAAATACGGCCCTGGCATTACCACCTATTGACCGGTGTGCCTCATCAGATATAACAAGGTCAAAGTCGGTTGGGGAGAATATTTGTTTGTATTTGTCGTCGAATAGAAGCGATTGTACCGTTGTTACCACAATCTCTGCCCTGCGCCAGTCCTCACGGTTTTCTTTGTATATCACCGTCTGGCAGTCATTCTTCAGGTATTCAGTGAAAGCCTTTTTTGCCTGTTCTTCCAGTTCCAGCCGATCCACAAGGAAAAGAACCCTGCTTACATTGCCTGTGCGTAAGAAAAGTCGGATAATAGCAGCCGAGGTAAGTGTTTTACCGGTACCGGTTGCCATCTCAAAGAGAAAACGATCATTCTCCTCCCTTACAGATGACTGAATTGACCGGACAGCCTTAACCTGATACGGCCTGAGAAATTTTAACTTGTTTGAATGAATAAAATTTCCCCTGGAATTTTTATCCTGCCAGTCCGGGTTCATTCTATAATCCGGCATCTGCGTTAGAACAATATAGTCATCTCTTACGACCTCGTTGATTAATGTCTCCGGGTTCGGTTGATACCTTCCATAACCTTCAACAGAGTCAGGATCCGGGAATCTGGTTATTATATGCGGACTACCCTTTTCAAGGTCCCAGAAATAGTGGAGGTTCCCATTTGAGAGGATAACGAAACGGCAATTTATATTTTTGGCATATCTCCGGGCCTGTTCTTTGCCGAACAATGGGCTTTTGGATTCTGATTTTGCTTCGAGGACAATCAGGGGGTATCCTTTTTCATCAAGGAGCAAATAATCAATGAAACCCTTTTGTGTTTGCTCGTAATCTTCACCAAGTTCAGTCTGTGAATGCTGTGTAATCTTAACATAATTCTCAAAAACCACATTGGCGGGGCCTGCTGGTCCATCTTCAAGCCTCCAGCCTGACTCTTGTAATAATCTGTTAATCTTAATTCTTGCTTTGGCTTCTTTCTCAGACATGGATTGGTTTTTTAAAGAGATTAAAATTAGTAAAAGAATCAGAGAAAGATGTGCTTACATCATGATTTCATGTCTTAGGCGGTAAATAATTTGCCAAAAGAAGTAACGGAATAGAATATTATTATAGAAAAATATTCTTATTAGGGGTCTGTCTGTTTCTGTTTGCATTCACTGTTTTTAAGATTTTAAGTGCGACCAGTATGCACTTCAAATGGTTCAGAACTATTATGAAACGGGGATAAACCCTCTAAGAGGTTCGGTATAGGTAAATTTAATGAACACAAATGATTTTCAAAAGAAGCCGGTAAATCCCGGATCTTCTCACATATCTCATCGGATCCCATCCTGAAATGCTGTATAAATGTCCTTATAATCCTTACATAATCAAAGGTTAAGAAGTAGTATCGTAATCGCGACTATCAGATAACCAATGATTTACGGAAATTTCCCTGGCAGATCACCTGTTTTTAATTA
>CAYLJE010000181.1:0-4193 GCA_964383915.1 uncultured Rikenellaceae bacterium | reverse complement strand
GAAGCCGTGAAGCTCTCTGGGGTCAAGGAATTGGTGAATGGGAAATTATAAAAAAGGGAAATCCCCGTTTCAAAGGACATTATCAACCCCGGGTACCTTTATGGGGTTACGAAATGGACAATGACCCGAAAGTGATGGAGAAGCAGATCAATGCCGCAGTGGATCACGGGGTAAATGTTTTCATCTACGACTGGTATTGGTATAACGGAAAACCATTTCTGGAGGAAGCACTTGATAACGGTTTTCTTAAAGCCAGGAACAATGACAGGATGAAGTTTTATTTAATGTGGGCCAATCATGATGTCCCGGGTAATATGTGGAATCACTACCGGTACAAAACCGATTCACTTATCTGGCATGGGACGGTGGATTGGAATAATTTTAAAATAATAGTTGACAGGGTCATTAATAAGTATTTTAAACAACCCAATTATTTTAAGATTGCCAATGAACCGGTTTTCTCCATTTTTGGTATTGATAATCTTCTGAAAAGTTTTAGTGGTATAGATGGGACAAAAGAAGCCATAGAATACTTCAGGCAGGAAGTTAAAAAGGCAGGGTTTCCCGGATTACATATCCAGTTAATCGGATGGGGCGGATGGGCCAGTAATGGGAATCCTTATTTATTCAACAAAAAATATTCAAGAGGGAAAAGTATCAGTGAAATTGTTTCAGAATTAGGAGTTAATAGTATCACAACATACAATTGGACAGGATCTGGAATTGATGAAGATTATTTAACATGGGCAGAAAGTGCAATGTCTTTGCAAAACAAATGGGATTCCATCCTGAATATTCCGTATATTCCTAATGTGTCCATAGGCTGGGATAATACTCCACGATACCCGAAGGAAGGAGAAAAATCGGTTGTCCATATACATAACACGCCTGAGAGTTTTGCTGCCTATCTCCAAAAAGCAAGAGAGTATGTTAGAAACCATCCGGAACAACCAAAACTTATTATCATAAATGCCTGGAATGAATGGGTAGAGGGCAGCTATCTGGAACCGGACATGAGATGGGGATATGGATATCTGGAAGCAGTAAAAAAGGTTATGAGTGGAAAATATGATCAGTTTAAAAGAATGCCATGAAAAAATTGCGATTGTCAACACTTTTTATCTCTTTGATGGTGCTTATGAGTACCATGCAGATGTACGGTCAAAATGCACCGTCGCCGAAAATCAAGTTTTTAAATGCCCCCGTACTATTTAAGAAGGGCGGGAAATCATACCAGCAGGTGGTGGCAAGCTATTATTCCGGGAAGGCCGGGAAAATAGTTTTCACCAGAGGTAGCAAAGAACTGTTAAAAACCGACCTCAGAAAAGGGAATAACATATTCCTGCTTACTGTTCCTGCAGTTAAAAGGCATGTTAAGATCACTATTTCTGCTAAAATAAATGACAAACCGGCAGCGAAATACCCGGTGACTCTTGTACCACCGAAGAAATGGGAGATATATTTTGTTCAGAATTCACATTTTGATGTAGGGTACAACCGTCCACAGTCAGAGATCCTTGCAGAACAAATGCGATACATTGATTACGCACTGGATTATTGTGATCAGACAGATGGATTGCCTGATGATGTTAAGTTTCGGTGGACCTGCGAAGGATCCTGGGTAGTAAGGGAATATCTTCAGTCAAGACCGACAACACAGATAGAAAGGTTTAAAAAGAGGATAGCAGAGGGACGTATTGAAGTTACTGGTATGTATTTTAACATGACTGGGATATCGGATGAGAATATTATGTATGATTTTCTTCAGCCTCTGAAGGAGTTTAATAAACTTGGTATTCCGGTAAAAACTGCAATGCAGGATGATGTTAACGGTATAGCCTGGTGCATGCCCGATTATTTTAAAAATACTGGTGTCAAATATCTTACTATGGGCAGCAATAAGACAAGGTCTATCCTTCCGTTTGACAAGCCGACATGTTTCTGGTGGGAATCGCCATCGGGAGCGAAGTTGCTTGCTTTTCGAGCCGACCATTATATGACTGGAAATACTTATGGTATTGCTGGTAATAGCTTTGGGATTGAAAGCAAAAAAATCAAAGCAGAGAATTTATTATGGCATCTGGCCGATATTGACAGCAAGGATTACCCGTTTGACAGGATCGCTATTCAATTTTCGGGGTATCATACCGATAATTCACCTCCTTCAACAGCAGCCTGCGAGTTGGTAAAACAGTGGAACGCCAGATATGAATATCCAAAACTCAGACTGGCAACAATTAGTGAGTTCCCGGAATATGTTGAAAAGAATTATGCTGATAAGCTGCCTGTTTACCGTAATGCATGGCTTGACTGGTGGTCCGATGGTGCCGGTTCAGCGTCACGTGAGACAGCCGTGGTGAGAAAAATACAAAACATGGTACAGGAAGATGAAGGTCTGTTTGCCATGGTATCGATGATGGGAGGAGAATTGGGTAAAGATTTGCAACAAAAGATTGCACACATTAGTGAAAGTTCCCTGTTTTTTGACGAACATACCTTTGGATTTTTTAAGAGTATCAGTTATCCATTTTCCGTAAATTCCACAAAAGAGTGGCTCATGAAAGGGGCATATGCAGGAGAAGCTCTAAAAAAAAGTGCACTGCTGAACGATGAGGCATTGGGTCGTTTTCAGCCGTTCCTTAAAAAAGCTGATTTTCCGGTGATATATGTAATTAATCCCATGGGCTGGACAAGATCAGGGGATGTACAGTTATTTGTTGATTATGAGGTACTTCCTGTTAAAAGTAAAGTTAGGATAATAGATATTGCAACCGGCAAAGCGATCCCTGTCCAGCTAATAAATAAAAATGTAGCAGAAGCTTACTGGGTAATTGAAGTAAACGATATCCCTGCAATGGGATATAAAGCGTTTAAGATAGAAGTTACCGGCCAAGACAAATCCGGGAGTGATATCCAATCGAACGAAAATATGGAGAAACTTGAAAACCGGTATTATAGGATCGTGATTGATAAAAAAACGGGGGGGATAAAGGAATTTTACGATAAGGATATCCAGGAAGATTTATATGATCCCAAGAGTCCTTATTTCATTGGACAACCTGTCAGAGAAACGCTTCCCAGCCGAAATGAAATGACACCTTCGCATTCAACGGTTTTCAATGTTAAAGTGGATAAGGGAGTAATGGGTAATATTTGGGAAAGCATAAAAATATCAGCCGATATGGAAGGATTCACCAAAGGGATTAAAGGAGACCCTAAGGGTCTCCAATGGGAAATTAGACTTTATAATAATACAAAAAAGGTGGAATTTATCTATCAGGAAAATAAGGGTAAGGAAATTATTACTTCTCCTGAAGCTTTATATGTGGCTTTCCCGTTCCGTTTGCCTAATTCACGTATCGTTTTTGAGACCATTGGAGGAAGTTTAACCCAGGGGGAACAACTCCCGGGGTCATCCTCTGATTGGAATGTGGCTCAAAATTTTGTCTCAGTTAGAGGGGATAAGGGACAGATAATTATGGTCAGCAATGAGGTTCCCTTATGGCAATTTAGCGATTTCAATATAGGGAAATTTGAGCGTTATCCAACTGCAGGAAAACCCTGGTTGTATTCCTGGGTTATGAATAATTATTGGTTTACCAATTTCCGTGCCTTTCAGTTAGGGGCCTTTAAGTGGACCTATCAAATTACTACCAGCAGGGATACGACCAATACCGCGGCCACTAAATTTGCCTGGGGGACAAGAAATCCGTTTCTTACAAGGACTATTCCTGGTGGAAAAGATGAGTTTTCTCGTGCTACATTCAGAACTCTTGAGTTAGATGGTGATCCAAATGCCGTTTTAATAAACAGTCGACCTGCATTTTCATCTGATGGTGCAATTCTTCTCCATTTTAGAGAAGTAGATGGCCTACCGGCAAAGCTTCGACTTTCTTCAAAAATTGCTAACCACTCCATTAAAAGCATGAGAGAAGTGAATATTATAGGTAAGGAAATCCGAAAAGTTAAAAACCCTCTCTCTTTTAAACCTTTTGAAGTTAAATTTATTGAGGTTCAATTTTAAATTATTCGTGTAAAGGCATTATTTTTACTTTCCGTTGGATATTTTGGTTCATTGACATAGAGAGATTAGGGTATTTTAATTAATAATATGAATAACTTGTATTCAGTGATTTACAATAATATATAGGAAGTGAATATTAAGGGCATCCTCTAAAAACCTATGTTAATAT
>CAYLJE010000180.1:0-4206 GCA_964383915.1 uncultured Rikenellaceae bacterium | reverse complement strand
CAGAAGCAGACGAAGAGATTTTACCAGCCGAATCAATGCACCACCTGAGAGGCAATTAATTTTGAATTTTTAGTAGGGGGGTCTTTTTTTGAGAATAAAAAGCTATATTTGATAATCAGAGAGTTAATGATAAATAATACCGGAATTTGAGTTTAGTCGGTTAATAGTGATTTTTAATATATTTGCAGCCCTAAACAATAATTTATTGTCGGTGCCATAGCTCAGTTGGTAGAGCACAGGACTGAAAATCCTGGTGTCCCTGGTTCAATTCCAGGTGGCACCACCATTCAAAACTGAGAGTCCCGTATAGCCAGTAGCTTGCGGGATTTTGTTTTTAGGTGTTGATAGATTCGTTGACAGTTTTGAATTTAGAGGTTTTACTGGGTTAAATCATCCTGATATTTTTGTATTTTTCCACCACGAAATTAAAAATAAAAAGCCATGTACCACTTAAAATCAACATTCGTTTTACTTTTCGGGACTTTAATTTTCTTACAATCTTTAACGGCACAGCATGTTCAGTTGAAAAAAACATCAACCAACAAATCCGAGCAGCAGATTCTCCAGTCGTATAAAAAATGGTCAAAGATGAAAGATGACTGGCCAAATCTGAATCGGTACAGAGAAGCCAATGCTCTTTTGCCCTCCCCGACAAAAAATGAGAAGAGGGTTGTTTTCATGGGGAATTCTATTACCGACGGATGGATAAAAATCTCTCCGGAATTCTTTCAAAGGAAACCATATGTTGACAGGGGAATAAGCGGACAAACCACGCCCCAGATGTTGATTCGTTTCAGGCCCGATGTAATCAAACTGAAGCCCAGTGTAGTTGTCATCCTGGCCGGGACCAATGACATTGCCGGTAACACGGGGCCCTCCACGCTTGAGATGATAGAGGACAACCTGGCTTCCATGGCAGAACTGGCTCAGGTTCACCATATCAAAGTCATGCTGTGTTCTGTGCTTCCGGCCTATGATTATCCGTGGCGACCCGGCCTCAAGCCGGCAGCAAAGATTGTGGCCCTGAATCAATGGATAAAAAAATACGCTAAGCAAAATAACCTTTACTATCTGGATTATTATTCATCTATGGTCGATGAACGCAAGGGGATGAAACCAGAATATACGGTGGACGGTGTTCATCCCAATAAGGCGGGTTATCATGTGATGGAAAATCTTGTGGAAAAAGCGATCCGGGAAGTCTTAAACAATCAATAAATGTTACAGAGGCTGTCTCTAACCCATAACGATGGCAGCTGGCTTTCCATCCTCCCTCCACTGCCCCCTTCATTGATGATCGTATTTCCCTTGATTAGCAGATGAAATCCCTCCGGGTTAGTGAAAGATTTGTCAATATCCGTTGTGATCTTTATTTTGTTTTTCAAAGTTCCGGTTGTGTCGATCTTGGCAATCCCGTCTATCAGTATCTTTTTGCCATACGATAGTTGTACACGGTCTAACGCGGTCTCCTTTTCCGTAGGGTTTCCAGAGTTTTTCATTTACTTATTCAAATTTTCTTGCATTATCCCGATAGTTCATTAAAAATTTTCATCGTCTATAAAAAACTCTGAAAATCTTGATGCGAATGAATTATTAGAAGTCCCCTTAAATAAAAGTCCATCCGATAAACATAATTACTGCGATACCGATAATGCCCTGAAAAAAGGTTGAGACGGTTTGTGTTTTCAGGGCTGTGGCCGTATCCAATTCAGTAAACTGCGCTACTACCCAGAAGAAGCTGTCATTCAGATGAGACACGGTCATGGCACCGGCGCCAATGGATAAAACGGTCAGAGCCCGACCAAGAGGGGAAGCCAGGCCAAACGGTTCGAGCAGAGGGGCAACGATAGCTGCCGTAGTAATAATCGATACGGTAGAAGATCCCTGGGCCGATTTTAATACCGCTGCGATCAGAAAAGGCAGCAAGAGACCCATTTTTAAATGCGAGAAACTGGTTCCGATGATATCTCCTATACCAGTGGCCCGAAGTATAGCCCCAAAAGCACCGCCGGCACCCGTGATCAGAATGATGATGCCTGCATCTTTCAATCCTTTGGTTACCCAGTCAAAATGGGTTTCTTTCGTTGTTTTCCTCTTCAAGGTGAAAGCAAGAAATACCCCGATGAACAATGCTATCACCGGATGGCCGATAAAATTAAATATTCCGGCCGGGATTTCTGTACCAAAAGGATGGGTGGGATAGTCGGTAATGGATTTCAGGGCAATTAATAGGATCGGAATGATGATAGGAGCAAATGATAATCCGGTAGGAGGCAGTTTTTCTACGTGTGTGCTGATATCTTTCTCTTTTGACAGAGCCCCTCCAAACTTTTTCCCGATATATTTTGCCCAGAAGAAGCCTGTCAGGGACACGGGAATGGCCACAAGCAATCCAAGCAGGATTACGAGGCCCAGGTCTGCATTCAGGACAGCTGCTGCCGCTAAGGGCCCCGGTGTGGGCGGCACAAAAACATGCGTAGCATACAAGCCGGCAGCAAGAGATACACCAAGAACGACCAGCGGTATTTTGGCTTTTTTACTGAGGGCTTTGTTCAGAGAAGAAAGGATTACAAAACCCGAATCGCAGAAAACAGGGATAGAAACGATGAAACCGGTGATGTTCATCGCCAGGACGGAGTTCTTCTCACCGACCCACTTGAGTACCTGGTTGGCCATGGCTATCGCACCCCCACTCTTTTCCAGATATGCTCCGATGATGGTACCGAATGCAATGATAATACCGATGCTTCCCAGCGTTTTGCCAAAGCCGCTCATCAGGGTAGAAGTTACCTGGGAAGTGTTCAACCCCCCTACGAATCCCATGACAATGGCAGCCAGCAACAAAGATAAAAACGGGTGAAAATGATACTTTGAGGCTGCCAGCACCATTAAAGCGACGACTATTAAAAGAGCAATAAGTATATACATGGTTTTCTTCAGTTTTTAGTTCAACATAGAAACCCACGTCCTAAGGGCGTGGTAATGTAAAAAAGGCTATGCCAAAAATAGGGAATAGTTTGGTAACTTTGAGGTATGGTCAAATATAGGAGACAGTCGCATGTAGTCGATCATTGCAACTACCACATAGTGTGGGTGCCAAAATGCAGGTATCGCTTATTGGAAGGTTTAATAAAAGAATTATTGGGTCATGGATATTAAAATGATAAGTGAATGGAAGAATGTACTCATAGAAGAGGTGAATATACAAAAGGATCATATATACTTGGTTGTTTCGATTTCACCGAAGATATCAATATCGGAATATATGGGGATGTTGAAAGACAAGACAGCGATAAAAATGTTTAAGAGCTATCCACAATTAAAGAAGAAATCGTATTGGGGAAATCATTTTTGGGTACCTGGCTGCGTTATGAATACGATGATGTCATTGGCACTTTCTCCACCATTACCGCCGTAAGTTCTTTGCCACTTGACATCTCAGGTGGAATTTATTTTGATGAGTAAGGCATCCCTCTGGAATTCATGCGTGGATACACATATTATATATCCCCCGTCACTGGTCTGGATAATTTGTCTGCTGTTTTCATAAGGATCAGAACCATAGATTTTTACTCATAGTAGCACCACAGGATTTTCGTACAATTAATTCTGCATTAAGTATGACCTTTGCCACAGGTCTTTTGGGATTCTGAATTTTCTGCAGTAAAATTTCTGCTGCTCGTTTTCCGATTTCAAAGTCTGATTGCCTGATGGCAGTGAGTGGAGGATTCAGTGCATCTGCCCAGGACATATCATCAAACCCGACAATGGCAATATCTCCCGGTATTTTTAACCCTTTTTGATGGATCGTTTCAAGTGCTCCCAGAGTAATCAGGTTGTTCCCGGTAAAAATAGCCGTGGGAGGATCCGGTAATGACATCAATTTCTTGGTTAATTCTACCCCGCTTTTTTGTGTGGAATCCCTGCTTACTATATATTCTTCATTAACCTGAATATTGTGTGTAGCCAGTGTTTTTTTATAACCCAGTATCCGTTGCCTGGTAGATGGGATTTTTAAAGCCCCGGCAATGTGTGCAATATGCTTGTGTCCTATTCTTATTAAGTGGTCAACGGCTTTAAAAGCTCCCTCCTCATTATCTACCAATACCACATCCGCTGAAATATTATCTAATCCCCTGTCTATGCAAACAACAGGACTCCCCGATTTAATTAGTGTTTGTCCATAATGTCCGATTTCTTTATTTC
>CAYLJE010000179.1:0-4237 GCA_964383915.1 uncultured Rikenellaceae bacterium | reverse complement strand
TTTTTCATAAAGTTCCCGAACCATCTCGATCACTTTGTCAGCGGTTTCATTCAGCGTTTTTTCATCATAATCCAGGCCCGGCGTTTTTTCAATGCCGAAGGTGTCATCCACAGATACATGTATGGCCGCTTTGTATCCTCCCAGTTTGATCGTCTCCAGGACACAATGCTCATTGCAACCGTCAATAACTACGATGGCATCGGCTTCGGTAAACTTATCCATGGGTTTTAGTTTTGGAAAAATAGCCGGAAGACAATTAATATTGGCATAAGGCAAAGCATTATCCAGTTTTTTAGCTATCTCAAGAGACATCTGACCGGTGTTGGAACGGCCTGCACAATTGGCGATGGATATGCTGACCGGTTTTTCTTCTGTTTTCATGTTGATATCCTTTTTTGTTGTTTTTGCTGCATTTATGTTATGTTACAGGAACAGATTCAGGCTTGAACTTCAGCATGTGTTTATAATAGAGTGAAGCGATCGGCATCTGAAAAACAGAACATCCGATAATTCCCAGAATAGCCTGCGGACCAAATGCCGTAATAGCCAAAGCCATGGCTATGGAAAGATTCTTTGTCCCAGTAGCATATACAATCGGTACTGCTTTTTCATATTTGATCTTTAACGGCTTCAGGGCTACCCATCCCGTAAAGATGAAAGTAATAGAATAATACAATAATGCTACAATAGCGGGCATCACGATAATCATAGGATGTTTTAAAATAGCCGGAGCTTTCATGGCCAGCGCAATAAAAACGATCATCAGCGCTGCCAGTCCCGAGATGATGGAAAAGGCAGGCTTTAGGTCCATAAAGCCCCGTTGTCCTTTGAATTTTACAATAAGGATACGGGTTAAATATCCCAGAATAATGGGCGCAATAATCAATATCAGAATCTTTTCCATGAGATACGTAAACTTAATAGTGACCATTGTTCCACCCAGCAGTTTCATACCAATGGGAATCCAGATGATGCTCAGCAATAAAGCAAACATTTCCACCATCAGTGCCAGTGAGACATCTGCATCCATGATCCCTGCCCAGAAAGCGGTTAATCCACCAGGGGGTACCAGACTGGCCAGGATGATCCCGACAAATATGACGGACTCATTTCGTAAGAAGATATATCCCAGCGGCCACATAAATAATGGAGCAAATATTAAACTCATGCCCAGTGCAATGAGTAATTCCTTTGGCCGCTTAAACACATCCAGGATGGCTTCAATACGTAAAGGAATACACATCATATAAATCATTGTAAAAGACAATGGAAACACCCATGATTTAAGCAACTGGGATGCATGTGGTTTCCATAAACCAAATCCAAACCCCACAAATAGCATAAGAATGATCCATATAGGGAGCGTCTGCTTAAATTTTTTGTCAAATCCGGCTAATGTCATCTTTTTTCCTCCTTTTGTCTGCATTATAAAAAGTTTACTTTACTACTAAAACAGATACGGGCGATAATTCAACAACATGGCGTACCGTGCTGCCCATAAAATAACCGTGCAGGGGGCTGGTACCTGTATAGCCCAAAACAACCAGTGAAACCTTCATCTGTTTGGCTGCCTCACATATCTGTTTGGATGCTACCGGGCCCTGCTCCACCAGGATACTGGCCTTCATTCCCAACTTTTTAAGTTCCTCTTCCTTTTCTTGCAACTGCCCGTACACTTTTCCAAGTATCTTTTTAATAGCATGCTCTTTGGCCGTTCCCGCCGATCCACCATTGATCTGCATCTGGACATCCCAGTATTCATTGATCTTCCGGTCTTCGATAATGTGCACGATCACCACTTCCTTTGTGCCTGCTTCCTTCAGTTTTTTGACATATTCATATGCCTTTTCAGCATTTTCACTGAAATCTGTCGGATACATTACTTTTTTATACATTTTTATTTCCTCCTGATATTTTATGATTTATTGAGTTAGATAATTTTTTCGATTTAAAACAGATAATATAATCCAAGCCAGGTCCCCACAGTACTGTCAAACGGCATTTTACTTGTCAGTGTCACCGGAAAGGCAACCTGTACAAGAAAAGTCTGTGCAATCCGGTATTGTGCTCCCGGAATAAATCGGAATTGATACGTATTAGTACCATCCATAACAACGCCGCTTTGCTTATTGTTTCCGATTGTTTTATACACCAAAGAGCCTTCCATGATAAAGTTCCGGCTGGCATTGTATGCCGTACTCCACGAAAACATGGTAATATCTCCCAGGTTGATATCTGACTTATTTTTACCTCTCAGAATATAAAAAGCCGACAGGCGCATATCAAACCTGCCAAATTCTTTTTCAGGCAAAAAAGCCAATCCTGCATCGAAGGATCCGGTACCCAGCGGAAGCTCATCCCCGGCAAGACCTATAGATTTTCCTGCCGGTGATTTGGTATAAAACAACAGGGAGGTAAGAAGCTTCTTGTCTTTATTGTGATAAAATTTCCAGAGCACAGCCCCAACGATATCTCCTATCCCCGTCCCTGATTTTGAACCGTTGGGAAGGTTCATCTGCTTGCCAATGTAAGGGATGTTGACAATACCGGTGAGACGGGATGTGATGCCGTAACGTACCTTCAGGATTTCGGTGTTTGTCGTAAAACACATTCCTCGGGGTAACGATGTCATCAAGCCGGTTTCCTGATCCAGTTTCTGATTGTAAAACGGATGCACCCAGTACCCTCTGAAAATCCAGCGTCCCTGAGGAAGGGTTTTGGCCGGAATCCCGTATATTGGTGGTCGCGGAGTGGGTTTTTTAGCCGGTTGGCTTTCCTGCGCCATGATTCCCCCGGCATGGAGAAGCAGGGATATGGACAGAATTACTGATAAAATATTTCTGTTTTTCATGTGTTTAAAATTTTGTAATCTCTTAATGTTTTAATAAATTTTAAATATCTGTTATTCAATTATTAACATTTTGCATTTGCACAAACTTGCAATAAGGCAATTAAAAAAAACAGCCTTTAATCTGTTCTTTCAGAAGCCAGGTTGTTTAATTTTCCTTCGATAAGGTCATGAATTACATCATCCGCATTTACACGGTCGGTAAGAATGACATTGAGTCCTGCCCTGCTGAAGCTTTCATAGGCTCCCTGGCCCATTCCACCGGCAATTAGTATGTCACAATCTCCAATTTCACGCGCCATAGAAAAATGTTTTTGATCAGCATCCGCTCCATAACCATGTCTGCCATGAGGATTTTCAGGACCAGGTTCATTTGAATGGGTATGTTGTCTTTGGGTAGCAAAATGGCCGGTACCCCTTTCCCGCATCTCCGTATGCACGGCACTATTATTCTCAATGGTATAAATCTTAAAATACGGTGACCGTCCAAAATGCTGGCTCACCGTTTCTCCATCTACTGTTACAATCGCTACTTTCATGTTTTTAAATTTTTAAATAACTAAAATTCCACTATTCCACTATTCCACTATTCCATTCTATTCTTCCCATCATTCCATCATTACTCGCTTCGCTCATAAGATCGTTCACTTCGTTCTCTAAGTTCCATCATTCCAATATTCCATCATTCCAATCTTTCATTCTATTCTTCCCAAGTTCCATTTATATAAATCCGTTGTAATTTCCCTGGCAATATCCCACATTTTTATGATGCGTTCATCAGCCAGCGAGAAAAACAAAATATTTCCTTCTTTTCTGACACTGATGATCCTGAAATTACGCAGCATCCTCAGATGCCTTGAGATAACCGATACATCCAGTTTCAATTGTTTCGTTATTTCTGCCGAACTCCTCTCCCCTTCTTTCAACAACCGGATAATCTCCAGACGCTGGTCACTCGCCAACACCTTAAACAAACGACTGCATGGATTGGAATACTCATCCGACCCGCATCTCCCTTGTCTATATTTTCCTCTTCCCGGCATATTGTTCATTCGCTTATTGCATTATTGCAATCTTGTGCAAATATAAGTCTATTGAATTTGATTTTCCAAATTATTTTTTATGTTTTTTAACATATGATATGTAAATTATTATAATATAAATAGATAATAATAACATTCACTCCGTTCACCTTATAAAGGAAGGAAGACGGAGTGAGTGTATAAAAGGGGTAAAGAAATTATTATGCCTCAGATTTCTGTTTTTCCTTTTCCATCAGTTCCTGTATGTCCCGTATGATCTTTTCGCTGACTTTCAGCATGGTTTCCTGATCGAATTCGGCCGGCTGCGGGTGTTTTTCCAGGCCGAAGTCTTCATCCAGTGCATAGG